>JANXWJ010000282.1 GCA_025351185.1 Candidatus Nanopelagicales bacterium | reverse complement strand
ACCTCATGTCTGCGCGCCACCCGAAACCTCCCGGGACGTTGGTCCGTCGATCGTAGAGGGAGCGGCGGCAACCACTCTGCCGAGGCGGTCGATCACCGCGCGGCGAGGGCAGCGGCCAGAGCCGGACGAGCCGAGTCGGGGACGACGCGATCCACCTGCACGTCGGTGGCACCGACCCAGGACGCCGCCTCGCGCAGAGCAGCGGCCGTTCCCGTGATGGCCGAGGACGGGACGCCACCACGACGACCTAACTCGAACGTGACCTGACGTGCATGCAGGATGTCGTTGTCGCGCTTGGGATCCACGCGTGCGACGAGCTTGCCGCCATGCAGCACCGGCATCGTGAAATAGCCGTGAACCCGCTGGTCCTGAGGGACGTAGAGCTCCATCTGATAGTCGAAGTCGAAGAGCCGCGAGGTCCGTTCGCGGTGCCAGGCGAGAGAGTCGAAGGGCGAGAGCAACGTCGTGCGTGAACGACCTGCGAGCGCACCCGCCGCGAGCAGGTCGAGAGCGTGCGCGTCTGCGTAGGCAGGTGCCTTCCAGCCCTGCACCTCGACCTGACGGACGTGGCCGGCGTCCGCGAGCTCGGCCAGCAGCCCTTGGAAGTAGGGGCGCGGGAGCTCTCGTCGCGCGAGCCGGTGCACGTCGAGGACGTCGGTGAGCGTGCCGACACCCATGACGCGTACGGAGCGCAGGAGGAGCTCGCGCAGGCACTGCTCGTCAGGCGGCCCGACGATGCCCTCGGCATCCGACCAGCCGTCGCGTGGATCCTGGAGCTCGCTCGGGATCGCTCGCTCGGCGAGGTCGTAGACCCGGCGCCAGCCCACGCGGCGTACGCACACGACCTCACCGAGGAACAGCAGCCACTCGACGGCGATCTTCGTGTCGCTCCAGTCCCACCACTCGCCACCCTTCTTCGCACCGCCGAGCTCGGTGGTCGTCAGCGGACCGTCGGACGCCAGCTTGGCGCGCACGAGTTTGATCGCCGTGGTCGGCGCCTTGTGCCAGTGGAACCCACGCGCCTTGTAGGCCCTGCGGCGAAAGGCGAACAGCGGCCACTCCTCGACCGGGAGGATGCTCGCGGCGTGCGACCAGTATTCAAAGGTGGTCGCCTGACCCGGATGGTCCGGGCCGCGCCCGCCACCCCAGTAGGCAGCCTCGATCGCCTCTCGGCCGACCGCGCCGAGTCGGGAGTACTGCACGAGCTCGTGGCTGCGGGCCAGCACGCTCACCGTGTCGAGCTGCACCGCTCCGAGCCGGCGCAGCGTCGCCCCGACCGCAGCCGTACGCCGTGAGACCGAAGCGCGCGACGTCTGCGCGGGACGCAGCGGGAGCACTCCGGGCACGAGCCCCTGCGCGTGCAGCACCAGGGTCCGCGCATCAGCGATCGAGAGCACATCGGCCACACCCGGAACCTAGCCCGCCCGATCCGCACCCGGACCCACGATGCCGGCGCAGCTGTCGTTGAAGGTGCGTGCTCAGCCACGGTTGCGCCAGCAAGGCGGGTCCGGGGTGGGGTGCTCAGGCGATCTGGAGGACGCCCTCGCGCACCGCTCGTACGACGGCTTCCATCCGGCTGTGCACCTGGAGCTTCTCGTGGATGTTGCGGATGTGGTTCTTCACGGTGTTCTCGCTGATGAAGAGCTTCTCCGCGATGGTGCGGTTGTTGAGACCCTGGGCGACGAGAGTGAGCACCTCGAGCTCTCGACGCGACAGCGACCCCGCACCTTCGGCCGCTGCCTCGTTGCGACGCACGAGGACCGCGAACTCATCGAGCAGCCGTGAGGCCATGGCGGGCGAGAGCAGCGAGCTGCCGGCGGCCACGGCGCGCAGCGCGTCGACGAGCTCGACCGGGGTCGTGTCGGTCAGCAGGTAGCCGCGCGCGCCCGCGCGCACGGCGCCGGCGAGGTCCGCATCGTCGTCGGCATGGGTGAGCACCACGACGTGCACACCGGGGTGGGTGGCGCGCAGGAGCGAGATGGCGTCGACCCCACCGCCCTCGGCACCGAGGTCGAGCAGCACCACGTCGACGTCATGCCGGGTGACGAGGTCGATCACGAGGGAGCCGTCGCCGGTCTCGGCGACGACCGTGAGGTCGGGCTCCTGCGCGACGACGTCGGCGACGCCACGTCGGAACAACGGGAGACGGTCCACGACGAGTACGCGCACAGGTCCACTGGATCGCTGCGGCACGCGCGCATCATGGCACGCACCGCACGCAGAAGCGGCGACACGGGAAAACCGGTACCGCGCCCACACCCGCTGCTCAGACTGATCGTGTGGTCGTTTCCCGGGTCGGGCAACAGCCTCACGATCAGTCTGGGAGGGCGGGGTCGTGCGCTAGGAGACCTCGACCACTTCTCGGACCTCGCTGAGCTCGAGGCGCAGCAGCCCGTAGTCGTAGCCGCGCCGCTTGTAGACCACTGTCGGTCGGTCGGTGGCCACGTCGTGGAACAGGAAGAAGTCGTGCCCGACCAGCTCGAGGGCGTGCAACGCCTCCGACACCGTCATCGGCATGCTCGGGTGCGTCTTGTCGCGGACGACGATGGGGCCGTCCTCGTAGACGACGTCGGCCTCGGTGTCGTCGGCCTCGGCGGCCTCTTCGGCGGCCGCCGCGGTCTCGCCCAGCACACCGGCGATCGGGGTGCCTCGGCGGTTCTTGGTGTGGCGGCGCTCACCGGCGCGGCGCAGCCGCTCCTCGAGGCGCCCGTAGGCCAGATCGAGGGCGGCGTACTTGTCGGCGGCGGTCGCCTCGGCGCGAATGACCGGACCACGTCCGACGCACGTCAGCTCGACCTCGAAAGCGCGGTCGGCCTGTCGGGGGTTGCTCTCCTTGCTGACCTCGACGTCGACGCGGCTCAGTGCTACCCCGAAACGGTCGACCCGGCCGAGCTTGTCGACCACGTGGTCTCGAAACCGGTCGGACAGGTCGAAGTGTCGACCCCTGACGACGATGTCGACGGGCGCGTTCATGGTGGTCATGACGACGTCACCTTCCCTCGAGACAGCACTGGACGCGTGACACCCGTCCGGCCGACCTGGTCTTCGACCCCACATCCGCCTGCTGAGGGTCTCGCCGCGCCCGGTCGGGCGTTGTGCGACTACTCCCCTTCTCCTGGATCGTCAGGCACTCGGGCCTGTCGGCAGGGCAGGACTTACTACTAAACCGCACCGTGATCGAACGACGAAGAGTCGCCTTACGTGGACCGCTTTGCCTGCGGCTGGCATCGGCTTGCCCCCGAGGAGCGCCGACGAGCGGCTCTCCTGCAGGGACGCAACCACGGACCCGGACGGGTGTCACGTGGCCCACGTTAGCCCCCGCGAGCCATGGGCGCGCGGCTCGTCAGCTACTCAGACCAGACCCTCAGCAACGGCATCGTTTCGGGTCGGTGACGGACGCGTGTCGCCGCCACGACGGCCGCGCCGAGCGGCTCGACACCGACCGAGCGCAGGGCACGGGCGGCCTCGGTGAGAGTGGCCCCGCTGGTGACGATGTCGTCGACGAGGACCACGCCGGGCAGCCCAGCGGCCCGGGTGGTGGGCGCCATCGAGCCACGCAGGTTGTCGGCCCGTGCCGTACGTCCCAACCCGACCTGGTCGCGCCGCCGCCGGACGCCGACAAGCACCGCGTCCACCCCCACCCGGACACCGGAGGCGCGCAGGTGGGCCGCCGCCACGCGGCAGAGCTCGAGGACGTGGTCGCCGTCGCGGTCGCGGGCCGATCCGGGTGAGCCCGGCACCGGCACGAGCGTGAGACGCGACGGGTCGACGGCACCCGTCGCCGCCGCGGCGACCGAGGTCGTCAACGCCGCACCGAGCGCTGCACGCAACGCCCACCGCCCGTGGTCCTTGAACGCCACGACCGCCTCGCGCACCGGCCCGTCGTAGTCGGCCACCGCCCACACCTCGGGGAGGCCGTCCGGACGTGGTCGCACGAACGCCGTGCGCGCCGGCCCGTGCAGCAACGGCGCGCAGTCGCGGCAGAGCGATCCACCTCGGCCCCGGCACCCGGCGCACACGCCCGGCACCACGGAGGTGACGCGCGCGAGCACCGACGACGCAGTCAGCAGCGGATGACGCGAGGGCATCTGCGAAGGCTGCCGCGGCACCCGCGCCAGGCGGCGCTGCCGTCCCCAGCCGGCGCCTGGCAGCGGCTGGCGGGACAGCTGTGGACAGGGGCAGCCCGGGCGCTGGTCAGCCGGGGTAGACCGGGAAGGTGCCGTCGGTGACCTTCACCCACAGGCTGCCCGAGCTGCTCACGACCGCGGTGCCGGCACCGACGAGGATCGGATGCTGGGGCGCAGCCGCCAGGGTCACCGCACCGGCGGGCGCCAGCGTGTGACCGGAGCTGCTGGAATAGCCGATCGAGAGCTGATGCACCTCGAGCGACGATGCCGCGACGCTGCCGAGCACCACGAGGGTGTCGGCGTCGAGCCACGCGAGATCGGTGCTGTTGGTGAGCGACGCATCGATTCGTCGCGGAGCCGCCACCCGCACGGTCTGGCCGTCACGCTCGATGCGCGCCACCAGCGGCTCGACCTTCGACTTGCGCTTGACCAGCATGGCGATCCGCGTGCCGTCGCGCGAGACGGAGACGGCGAGCAGGCTCTTGCTCGTGACGTCCGGCGGCAGGTCGCCGATCGGCACGTCGACCGACTTCTCGTCGCCCGCGATGAGTACGAGGCCCTTGCCACGGTCGACGACCCACACGTCGCCGTAGCGGTCCCACGACGGTCGGGACAAGTCGGTGCCGGTGTAGCGGAGCACGGGGGTCGCACCGTCGACGAGACGCGAGATCCACAGTGACGCCTTGTCAGCGCCGACCCCCGCGACCTGGGTCGAGTCGAGGCTGACTCCCGGCTTCGTGAGAGGAGTCTTGAGCCTGACGACGGTCTGCGAGAAGTCCGGGTTGACCTGGAGCAGCCCTCGGGCATCGACGGCCCAGCCCTTGGCCGTGTCGGGCAGGGCATCCGGGTCGACCAGCGGCCACGAACCGATCGGCTGCACCGGCCCCTTGCCGGTCACGGCCACCGGCTGCCCGTTCACGGTCATCCGCACCCCGGTGATCCCCGGCACCTGGCGCAGGGTCCACACCAGCTGCGTGGAGAGCTTCTGCCGCGTCTCGTCGCTCGCACCGAGGAGCTCGGGGCTGAGCTCGACATCGGCGACGCCATCGGACTCGACGGGGACAGCGTCGATCAGCAGCCGGGTGCCCTCGGGGAAGGCCGAGCTCACGGCGGGCGCGATCCAGGGAGTCGCGCCCTGGAGCAGCGACTGCACCAGCACCGTCGCGACGGCGGAGCTCGTGACCGGGACCGTGATCGGTGCGGGCACGAGGGTGGAGAAGTCCCGCGTGAAGAAGTAGAGGTCGTACGTGCGATAGCTGCGCGAGATGTCCGACGGGCTCAGCACGAGACCGCTGGGCAGAGTCGAGATCCGCCACTGCCCGTTGACCTTGGTGACCCCGTAGCTGATGTTGTCGAGCTGCGTTCCGGGTGCCTCGACGGCATACTCGCCAGTCGCGTTGATGGTCGCGGTGAGACCACCCTGGATGGAGACGACGTTGCCCTTCAAGGCATAGGTCGTCTTCCCGTCGGTCACCCGCACCCCGGCCTTGGGGTCCCAGACGCTGGCAGCGCCGTCGGTGAGATATTCCTTGGCGATCTTGTAGCCCGTCTCGACGCTGGCCGTCGCGTTCTGGAAGCCGCGGACCAGCTGCTCGGGCGTCGCATCGGCCTGGGGCGACTGCGGGATGACCCGGAAGAGCGGATCGTTCTCCGCAACGCCGAGCGACGGACCCTGCTGGATCGGCCCCGACGTCGGGATCCCCGCGCACGCAGTGAGCAGCAGCGCGCACGACACGAGACACGCGAAGCGACTCGTCCGCGCAGCAGCGAGGGTGGTCACGGCGCCACGCCCTCACGACGAGGCGTTCGGTACGGCGTCGCCAGCGAGGCCTGCACGCGAGGGCCGATGTCGGACGGCTCGAGGGGCAGCGGCGACTCGGCGATCGCGCCGTGACCCGTGCGCGGCAACGTCATCCGGAAGTTGGCGCCGTCGCCGGGTGCGCCCCACGCCTGCAGCCAGCCGCCGTGCAGGCGTACGTCCTCCATCGCGATGGACAGGCCGAGCCCGGTGCCGCCTGTGGTGCGCGCGCGGGCCGGATCGGCTCGCCAGAACCGGTTGAAGACGAGCGAGGTCTCGCCGGGGCGCAGCCCGACACCGTGGTCGCGCACGCTCACCGCGACGGCGTCCTCGCTCGCGGCCATGGTGATGTCGACGGCGCGACCTTCACCGTGCTCCACGGCGTTGACCACGAGGTTGCGCAGCACGCGATCGATGCGACGCGGGTCGCAGTCGACGAGGCACGCAGTGTCAGGGAGGAGGAGGCGGACCTCGGAGCCCTTGCGCTCGGTGAGCGGCGACGCAGCCTCGACCACGCGTTCGACGACCGATCGCAGGTCGACCTGCTCGGGATCGAGCACGGCAGCTCCGGCGTCGAACCGGCTGATCTCGAGCAGGTCCGACAGCAGCGCCTCGAAACGGTCGAGCTGCGTCTGGAGGAGCTCAGCGCTGCGCGACGTGGCCGGATCGAAGTCGGAACGCGACTCGTAGAGCAGGTCGGCGGCCATCCGCACGGTCGTCAGCGGCGTGCGCAGCTCGTGCGACACGTCGGAGACGAACCTCTGCTGCACACGCGACAGCGACTCGAGCCGGTTGATCTGTTCCTGCAGGTTGGCAGCCATCCCGTTGAACGACGTGGCCAGCTTCGCGAGGTCGTCCTCGCCACGGACCCGCATGCGCTCGGTGAGGATGCCCGCGGAGAACCGCTCGGCGGTCCGCGCTGCGAGCCGCACCGGCGAGACCACCTGGCGGGTCACGACGTAGGCGATGCCGGCGAGGGTCAGGACGAGGATCAGACCGACGAGCACCACCGCTCGCCGGACCAGGTCGAGCGTGGCCTCCTCCTGCGTGAGCGGGAAGAGGTAGTAGACCTCGTACGCCACACCGGTCACCGACAGCGGAGCGCCGACGGCGAGGCCAGGCGTGACATGACCGTCGAGGAAACGGATCTCGGTGTAGGTCCACGACTGGCGCAGGTCGCGCTGCACTGCGACGCGCAGCTCGGGAGGCAGGCTCGACTCCGACGCCAGGGTGGCGACGTCAGGGCTCTCCGCCTTCTTGGGCGGCGACGCCAGCATCACCAGCTCGAACAGGTGCGGGTTGCCGGCGCGCTGCGCGAGGGTGCTGATGACGGTGCCGACACTGACGGCGGTGGGCTGGCTCGCGTCGGCAGCGTTGAGCACGCTCTGCGCCTCGGTCACCCCGGAGCTCGCCTCGGCGACCGAGGCTCGCTCCTTGGCATCGAGGAGACCGGACGTGATGCGCCCGACGAGAAGCACCCCGACGAGGCCCACGACGATGAGCGAGAGGAAGAGAGTCGTCGCGACGACGCGCAGGGACACCGACGATCGCCACATCGTGAGTGGTCGACGCAGGACGGCCCAGACCCGCTGCCACCAGCGCGACCGGTGGTTCATGCGTTCACGTCACCTGCGGTGCTCACGGAGGGCCGGCCTTGTAGCCGACACCGCGCACGGTCACGACGATCTCGGGGCGCTCGGGGTCGTGCTCGATCTTCGACCGGAGGCGCTGCACGTGGACGTTGACGAGACGAGTGTCAGCGGCGTGGCGATAGCCCCACACCTCCTGCAGCAGGATCTCGCGGGTGAACACCTGCCACGGCTTGCGCGCCAGTGCTGCGAGGAGGTCGAACTCGAGCGGGGTCAGGGAGATGGACTCGCTGCCGCGCTTGACCGAGTGGCCCGCGACGTCGATCTGCAGGTCACCGATCGCGAGGTTCTCGGGGCCGGCCTGGTCGGTGCGCCGCAGGCGGGTGCGCACCCGGGCGACGAGCTCCTTGGGCTTGAACGGCTTGACGACATAGTCGTCGGCACCGCTCTCGAGACCCAGGACTATGTCGACGGTGTCGGTCTTCGCCGTGAGCATCACGATGGGCACCCCGGACTCGGCCCGGATCGAGCGGCAGACATCGATGCCGTCGCGGCCAGGCAGCATGAGGTCGAGCAGCACGAGGTCGGGCTTGGTCTCGCGGAAGACCGCCAGAGCCTTGGCACCGTCAGCGCAGAAGAAGGGCTCGAAGCCCTCCGTCCGCAGGACGATCCCGAGCATCTCGGCCAGCGCGGTGTCGTCGTCGACGACCAGCACGCGTCCTTTCACACCCGTCATCGTGGCACCCGTCTCGGCTGGGCGTAGCCGGACTTCCCAGCTCGCTGTCGTCATGATCGTCGCTCCATTCCCGTCTTGGGTGCAACGCCACGTCCGGCGGACCCCCTCTTCCGACGCGTGAGGGGGTCCACTGGTTCCCGGCCAGTCGGTCCGACGGGTGAGCGGGGGCGGGTCGCGCTCCCCGTGACGGCCGCCCCATGGCACGATCGGTCGGGGGACGTTCGGCACCGGGCCGGTCTGCCCCGGCCAGCCGCTGGCAGCCAACCCCGCTGCGGGGTGCGGAAGGGATCGCGGACCACTCATGACCGAGGACTCCTCTCGTCACGACGAGCGCCAGGACGGCGCGCGCGACGGGGCACCCATCCCGCCGCCGCCCATCGAGACGCCGTGGCCCGCCGCTCCGGCGTGGCCCGACACCGCGGTCATCGAACCAGCTCCGACCTACGTCGCGGACGCCGAGACCACGCGCCTCGGCGGGCAGCCGACCTCCGTAGACCCGATGGTGCCTCCGCCGCCGCCCCCCTCGTACGTTGCTCCTCCCGTACTGCCGGTGGCGCCGTCCTGGACCACGCCCTCGCCGGCCGCTCCCCCGCAGCCCCCGTCGTACGGCGCACCCCAGTTCGGCGCACCCCAGTACGGCGCACCCCAGTACGGCGCGCCCTCTGTCGCCCCGCAGTACGGAGGGCCGCAGTACGGCACCCCTCCCGGAGCACCGCAACATGGAGCGCCGGGTCAGTACGGCCCGGGTCAGTACGGCTTGCCGCCGGGCGCGGGGATGCCGGGAGTCGCCGGATGGGGCGCCGTGCCGCTCGCGCCGAAGCCGGGCGTCATCCCGCTGCGCCCGCTCGGGGTGGGCGAGATCCTCGACGGCGCGATCAGCTATATCCGGCGCGACCCGAAGACGGTGCTGGGCATCTCGGCCGCCATCTCGGCGATCATCGCCCTGGCGCAACTGCTCACCCTCTCGCTCACCTTCTCCTCCCTCGACTCGCTCAGCTCCGCGTCGACGCGGGCCGGGTCCAGCGCCAACGACGCCGCAGCGTTCAACGATGCTTTCGGCTCGGCGTTCGCGGGACAGGGCGCTCAGCTGCTGCAGCTCGTCGTCACGAGCATCCTCGGCGTGGTCGCGACAGGCCTGCTCACTCTCGTCATGGGACGCGCGGTGCTCGGCCAGCGCGTGACTCTCGGCGAGGCCTGGAAGGGCACCTCGAAGCGCTTCTGGCCACTACTCGGCCTCACCTTCCTGATCAGCCTCGCAGTCGGTGCCGCAGCGATCGCCGGCATCCTGGCGAGCGTGCTCATCGGCTGGGCGATCTCGAACGCCAGCGTCGGCCTCGGCGTCTTCGTCGGCATCGTCCTGGGTTTCGGTGCGCTGCTCGCTGCACTCTGGCTGCACGTGCGTCTGCTCCTCTCCCCCGTAGCGCTCATGCTCGAAGGGGCCGGGGTCGGCCGGTCCATGACTCGCTCGTGGGGCCTGGTCCGCGGTGCCTGGTGGCGCACCTTCGGGATCTGGCTGCTCGCATCTGTCATCGGGTCGATCGTCAGCGGCGTGCTGGCGGTGCCGTTCGCGCTCGTCGGTGGCGTCAGCACCGTCCTCGGCTCGAGCAACGGCAGCACCTCGCTGGGCCTCGGATACTTCATCGCCACCTCGCTCGGAACGCTGCTCGCGAGCACGGTCGTGCTGCCGTTCAGCTCCGGGGTGGTCGTCCTGCTCTACATCGACCGACGGATCCGTCGCGAGGCGCTCGACATCGAGCTCGCGCGCGCGGCCGGGTTCCCGGTCTGACGCTCACGTGACCATGGCAACGGTGATCCTCGCGGCGAGGCTGCCCTACGACGTCCCGGTGACGCTGACCCGCGAGCAGGCCGCGCTGCTCGCGCAGCTCGAGCTGGCCAAGCCGGCCTACCACTACGGCGACGAGTCCTGGGTGCAGAAGATCTTCCGCTGGGTCATCGAGAAGATCTCCGAGCTGTTGGACCGGGCCGTGACGACCTCGCCGCTCGGCTGGTTCGGGATCGCTGCGATCGTCGCGGTCGCCGTCGTCGTTGTCGTGCTCATCAGCCGGCGCACCGGGCGTCTCGAGCGCGGCCGCGCGGCGGTTGCCCTCTTCGACGATGCGACGCGACGAGCGACGGAGCTGCGCGCCGACGCCGAGCGCTTCGCGGCCGCCGGCGCGTGGGCCGAAGCCGTGCGCGCCCGGCTGCGTGCCGTCGTACGAGACCTCGAGGAACGTGGTCTGGTCGACGTACGACCTGGGCGCACCGCGGACGAGATCGCGGTGGATGCCGGACAGGCGCTGCCGTCGGTCTCGGCGGACCTGCGCACCGGAGCCCGGCTCTTCGACGACGTCTGGTACGGCGGACGCACTGCTGACTCAGCCACCTACGCCCGCCTGGTCGCAGTCGACGAGGCCGTGTCGTCGGCCCGGCCGGGGCGCACCGGTGACCTTCCCGAGCCGGCGATGGCGGTGCCCCGATGAGCGTCGACGTCGCGGGCCTCGGCGACATCGCCTCCATCAGCGGCCCCACTCTGCGTCAGCGCATGCGGGCCAACCGCGGGCTCCTGGTGATCATGACGCTCGTACTCGTGCTGACGACGCTCGTGGCACTCGCTCAGTCGCAGCAGAAGGCGGGCTTCCTCGACCCCGACGCGACCGACAAGTCGGGGTCCAGAGCACTCGCCACCCTGCTCCGCGCGCAGGGCGTCACGGTCATCCGCGAGACCACTGCTGCCGGTGTCGCCGCCGATCTGCGCACGTCACCGGATGCCACCCTGCTCATCGCGCCGACCGGCCCGGTCAGCGACTCGATGCTGGCGGCCGTCCGCGACGAACGCGTCGGACACACCGTGCTGATCGAGCCGGATCCTTTCGTGGCGCAGGAGTTCGCGCCGTGGGCCGAGAGCGGACGCCGCTCAGGGTCGACCGACGAGGTCGCACCTGGCTGTGCGTTCGCCGTGGCCACACGTGCCGGGGCACTGCTACCCGTGGGCACGACCTACACCGCAACCCGCGCCGGGATCCTGTCGTGCTGGAACGGCAGCGTGCTCGACAGCGGCACCGTGCTCGACAGCGGCGGCGGCGTGACCGTCGTGGGCCTGAGTCCGGCCTTCACCAACTCCGAGCTCGCGAGCTCGGGCTACGCGTCGATGACCATGGGGGTGCTCGGCCGCTCCTCGACCCTTGTGTGGTGGCTGCCCTCGATCGCCGATCCGCTGCAGGTCGCCCCGGGCGAGGAGCAGCCGTCGATCCAGGACCTGGTTCCCTCATGGGTCGGCTGGGCGCTGCTGCAGGTCGTGATCGCGATGCTCCTGGTCATCTGGTGGCGCGGGCGTCGACTCGGCCGCGTGGTCGTGGAGCCGCTGCCCGTCGTCGTGCGCGCGACCGAGTCGGTCGAGGGCCGCGCTCGCCTCTATCGCCGTGGCCGGGCGCGCGGCCGTGCAGCGGATGCGTTGCGCATCTCGACGCTCGCGAGACTGCAGACCCGCCTCTCGCTGCCGCGTACGGCAGACGTCGCGACGGTGGTCGCGGCGGTCGCCACCCGCACCGGACGGACTGACACCGACATAGCCGCACTGCTGTCACCCGGCAGCGACCCCACCGACGACGTTGGCCTGACCAGGCTCGCGAACGCGCTCGACGCACTGGAGAACGAGGTCCGACACCCATGACCGACACCCCTGGCTTCTCCCCCGAGCCCACGCCGACACAGCCCGATGCCGAGCCGACAGCTCCTGTGGTGACCAGCAGTCCAGCGCCCGAAGTTGTTGTCCCCCAGGCGTTCTTGCCCGAGCCTCCCTCGGCGTCCACGGCAGCGCCGCCCGTGCCGACGGCCGAGATCACGCCTGCAGGACCAGACCCGCGCGCGGCCCTCATGGCGCTGCGCGCGGAGGTCAGCAAGGCGGTGGTGGGTCAGGACTCGGTGGTCACGGGTCTGGTCATCGCGCTGCTCTGCCGTGGACACGTGCTGCTCGAGGGGGTCCCCGGCACGGCGAAGACGCTGATGATCCGCGCGTTGGCCACGGCGCTCGACCTGCAGAGCACCCGGATCCAGTTCACCCCCGACCTCATGCCCGGCGACGTCACGGGGTCGCTCGTCTACGACAACCGCACGTCGGAGTTCTCCTTCAAACCCGGCCCGGTCTTCACCAACCTGCTCCTCGCCGACGAGATCAACCGCACGCCACCGAAGACGCAGGCCTCGCTGCTCGAGGCGATGGAGGAGCGGCAGGTGACGGTCGAAGGATCGGCGCGACCGCTGCCCGACCCGTTCATCGTCGCCGCGACCCAGAACCCCGTGGAGTACGAAGGCACCTACCCGCTGCCCGAGGCGCAGCTCGACCGCTTCCTGCTCAAGCTCACCGTGCCGCTCCCCGGCCGCGACGAGGAGTTCGCGGTGCTGCGCCGCCACCTCGACGGTTTCGACCCGCGCGACCTGCACGGCGCGGGCCTCCGCCCGGTCGCGGGTGCACAGGACCTCGCGATCGCGCGTGCCGCTGTCGCGCAGGTGACCGTCGCTCCCGAGGTGGCCGCCTACGTCGTCGACCTCGTCCGTGCCACGCGCTCGAGCCCGTCGTTGCGCCTCGGCGTCTCACCGCGTGGTGCGATCGGGCTGATCAGCGCGGCGCGCGCGTGGGCGTGGCTGTCCGGCCGTGACTACGTCTCGCCTGACGACGTGAAGTCCTTGGCACGACCGGCATTGCGCCACCGGGTGTCCCTGCGTCCGGAGGCCGAGCTCGAGGGCGTGACGGCCGACGCTGTGCTCGAAGGCATCCTGGCGACCGTCCCGACCCCGCGGTAGCGGCGGCTCCATGGTCGTCACCGGACGTGCCGCTCTGCTCGCGCTGCTCCTCACCGCCCCCGTCGCACTCGTCGCGCGGTCGTGGGGTGCGGTTCTGCTCGTCGACGCCGTGCTGCTGGCGCTGCTGGGCGCCGACGCCTCGCTCGCGGGGTCGCCACGCGCCCTGACGTTCGCTCGCACGGGTGACCACACGACGCGGCTCGGCGAGGAGGCCGTCGTCACCCTGACGGTGCGCAACATCGGCCGGCGCCGGGTTCACGGCATCCTGCGCGACGCGTGGGCTCCCACTGCAGGTGTGGCGATCACCCGCCACGCGCTCGACGTCGAGCCCGAGCGCCTCGTGCGGGTGTCGTCGGTGCTGCGGCCCGTACGCCGTGGGGAGCGCCGTCCCGACCTGGTCACCGTGCGCTCGCTGGGCCCGCTGCGTCTCGCGGGTCGTCAGGCCTCGCATGCGGTGCCGTGGGCAGTGCGCGTGCTGCCGGGGTTCCCGTCGCGCAAGCACCTGCCCTCGCGCCTGGCCCGGCTGCGTGAGCTCGATGGTCGTGTTGCACTGATGGTGCGGGGACAGGGCAGCGAGTTCGACTCTCTGCGCGAGTATGTGCTCGGCGACGACGTGCGCTCGATCGACTGGCGCGCAACGGCTCGCGCGTCTGACGTGATGGTGCGCACATGGCGCCCGGAGCGCGATCGACGCGTGCTCATCGTCCTCGATACCTCGCGCACCTCCGCCGCTCGGGTCGGCGACGGCACCCGCCTCGACGCATCGATGGACGCCTCGTTCCTCCTCGGGGCGCTCGCCGGCAAGGCCGGCGACCGGGTCGACCTGCTGGCGTTCGACCGTGCCGTGCGTGCCGACGTACGACGTCCAGGTGCGACCGAGCTGCTGCCACAGATGTCCCGCGCGCTCTCCGACGTCGAGCCCCTGCTGGTCGAGGCAGACGCGCACGCCATGGTCGCGGCGATCGACGCGCGGGTGCGCCAGCACGCACTGGTCGTGCTCCTGACGGCACTCGAGCCCTCGGCCCTGCGCGAGGGCCTGCTGCCCTATCTGCCGGGGTTGGCCGCGCGTCACACGGTGGTGCTCGCCTCGGTGCGCGACCAGCGGCTCGAGGAGCTCGCCGCGATGCGCGGAGACGCACCAGCGGTCTACGACGCGGCCTCAGCGGCCCAGGCCATCGCCACGCGCGACCGCATGACAGCGCTCGTAACGCGCGCAGGTATCGAGGTCATCGATGCCACGCCCGACGAGATCGCCCCCAAGCTCGCGGACCGCTATCTCGCCCTCAAGGCGGCCGGCCGCCTCTGACGAGGTGAGTTGTGCCGTTCGGGAGGGTGAAGGCGCCTCAGAGGGGTAGGCAGGTGCCATGACTGCTGACAACGAGATCGCCGCGCAGGGTCCGGACATCGACTCGCTCGCCTCGGCGGTGCGCGTCACGGCCGACATCATCGCTGGCGTACCCAGCGGCATGGGTGGTGCCAGGACGCCCTGCCCCGGCTTCGACGTCGACGACCTCATCCGTCACGTGCTGGGCTGGGCCTCGAACTTCGCCGACAAGGTCAACGGGCACGAACCGGCGACCGATCCCGACACCGTGCAGCCGGGCACCGATCCCGGCAGCGACTACGTCCTCACCGGCGCGAGGATCGTCGAGGGCTACCGCCGCGGTACCCACGCCGACGCGCTACCCCTGGGCGTCGTACTCATGGAGACCGTCACGCACGGCTGGGACCTCGCTCGCGCGACCGGCCAGGCCGCTCCCTACGACGACACCGCTGCGACCGCCGCCCTGAAAGCCGGTCGTGTCATGCTCATCCCGGACTACCGAGGACCCGACAAGTCGTTCGCCTACGAGGTGCCCGTCGCGAGCACCGCTCCGGCGCTCGACCAGCTGGTGGCCTTCATGGGTCGCGACCCCGCCTGGACGCCGTAGCCGCCGGTGCCGACCACATGGACACGTGGTGCTCATGAACGGTCGAGCGAGCATGCTGTGCCTGTGCGGGTCTCACTTCTCTACGTCGACGACTGCCCCAGCTGGCAGGTCACTGGTTCCCGCCTGGCCGAGGCACTGCTCCTGGTCGGGCTGCCCGACCAGGTTGTGGAGCACCTCCTGATTGCTACCGAAGCTGACGCGCAGGCGGCGCACTTCCGGGGGTCTCCCACGATCCTCATCGACGGCGAGGACCCGTTCGACGACGGTGGCACTCGCAGCTTCGGCCTGACGTGCCGACTCTTCCCCACCGATGCTGGCCTCGCAGGATCACCGACCGTGGACCAGCTGGTCGCCGCTCTCGCAGTGCGCGGAGGGGTGCCCAAAGCGCTCGCGCCAGCTGCCCCCGAGCCCGCGCATGGTCAGCCCAGAACGGTCGCTGTGGTCCGGGAGTGGCACGACGACGAGGGGTGGGGTGTCCTCGACTCGGACGAGACACCAGGTGGTTGCTGGGCTCACTTCTCGTCCCTGTCCATAGCCGGCTTCCGCCACGCGTCGCCGGGCCAGCGAGTCAGCATCACCTATCACCACTCGCCCCAGGACGGCTTCGACTATGTGGCCGATGACGTCACGATCGACGGCATACCGAGGGTCGAGTCCGAGAGCCAGCCGCCCGGACCCGGCTACTTCAGTCGTCTCACGATCGGCAGCGACTAGCGGGCGCCGCGCGGCCGGTTCGCCGGACTGCTCAGGCAGAGATATCCGGAGGGCTCGGACGGCTCGGTCAGGCTCTGTGCATGTGACCGTCCTGGGAGCTGATGTAGTCGTAGGACTGCTGCAGGACCTGGTCGAGGACGGACAGGTCCAGGTCGCTCAACCGCTTGACGTAGACGCAGACGCGGCTTGTCGTGTGCTGTCCCAGGCGAGCCAGCAGCTCGGTGTGGCGGGCGGTGCCGTCCATGAGGTAGATCGTGGTCTTGCCGCGCCGGGGATAGGAAGCGAGTGCGTGGCCGTCACCTTCGCGTCCGCTGTCGTACCTGAAGTGGTAGGTGTCGAAGCCGAGGGTGCCGACGTTCCAGATCTGAGGTTCGTGGCCGCTGATGCGCCGCATCATCTCCATCAGCACGAGACAGTCCTGGGCCGTCCGCTCGTCGAGCGATGCGACAAGGTCGGAGACGGGGTCGCCGTGGTGATCGGCACTGCCGTTCGCGGCGTCATGGTGTCCCATGGTCAGGTCGTCGCTGCGCGCTCGGCGCCGCTGCGCAGCACGCAGAACTCGTTGCCCTCGGGGTCGGCGAGCACGACCCATCCGGTGCCGTCAGGACGGCGTCGGTCGTCGACGAGCGCGGCACCGAGGGCGAGCACGCGCGCGACCTCGTCGTCACGGGCACGGTCGCTCGGCTCGAGGTCGAGGTGCGCCCTGTTCTTCACGGCCTTGGCGCCGGGCACCTGCACGAAGAGCACGTCCCCATGCTGGGTGCGCAGCAGCGCCTCGGGATCACCCGGGACGTCGTCATCGGACATCGCGACAGCGAGCACCTCCGACCACCACAGCGCTTGTGCGTAGGGGTCGAGCGCGTCACAGGTGATCGAGTGAAGATGCGATGCCATCCCCGCATCGTGCCAGGGGCCGGTGTCGACGTACGCACCTGAATTCCTCGTCGCTGGCGCGGACCGCGGACCGCGGGACCGGCTCCGTGCGCGTCCGGCCGCGCGTCAGCCGGCGTAGGGCAGGATCTCGGTCATGGCGGCACGATCGGTGACATCACCCAGGAGACCCTCGCGCTCGGCGGCGCGGCCGAAGACCCAGACGTAGGCGAGGAACGCGCCCCACACGATCGTGCCGATGCCGATGCGAGCCCACGTCGGCAGCGGGGAGGGAGTCACGAACGCCTCCACCACACCGCTGACGAGCAGGACGACCACGAGGCCGAGCGCGATCGTGAGGGTGGAGCGTCCCTCCTCCGCGAGCGCCACGGACCGCGGCCGCGGTCCGGGACTGATGATCTGCCAGCCCAGGCGGATGCCGGCACCCCCCGCGACGAACACGGCGGTGAGCTCGAGCAGCCCGTGAGGGGTGATGAGACCGAAGAAGAGGTCGAGGCGGCCGGAGTAGGCCATGAGCCCGCCGACGAGCCCGACGTTGAGGGCGTTCTGCCACAGGATGTAGATGCCCGGCACGCACAGCAGCGACCCGCCGACCAGCGCCAGTGCCGCGACCCAGGCGTTGTTGGTCCACACCTTGAAGGCGAAGGAGCCGGCCGGGTTGGAGGTGTAGTAGTCGGCAAAGTCCTGGTCGACGAGCGACTTGAGCTCCTCGGGCGTCGACACCGCCGCGACGACGTCGGGGTTGTGCGCGACCCAGGCACCGATGGCGAACGCCACGAGCACACTGGCCGCCGCGACGCTGATCCACCACCAGCGCGCGCGGTAGACCGCGACCGGGAAGGACCGCAGGACGAACTGGGACACATCGGCCCACGACGCGCCGCTCGCACCCGTGACAGCGGCGCGACCCGAGGCCACGAGCGAGGACAGCCGGCCGACGAGTGCGGGATCAGGTGACGAGGACTGCACCATCGACAGGTGCGTCGCCGTACGTTGATAGAGGTCGACGAGCTCGTCGGACTCGGCACCGGTGAGCCGACCGCGGCGGTTGGCCAGCTGCTCGAGACGATCCCACTCCGCGCGGTGGGCCGCGACGAACGTGTCGATCTCCATCCGTGTGGCTCCTCCCGCCGACCGTCACTAGCAGGGAGACTAGTGGGGTGTCGACGTCCTCAGGTGACTACACCACCCTCGTGCCGGTCACCGGCGAGGCGGTGGCGCTCGACCTGCGCCTCGCGCAGTTCCCGAGCCGCACCCTCGCTCTCGCCCTCGACCTGCTCATCCAGGCCGTGGCGCTCTTCCTGGTCTTCCTGCTCGGCTCCCTGGTGCTGTCCACCGCTGACGGTGCGGTCGTGGCGGCGGTGTCGCTCGTGGGGGTAGTCGGGGTCCTGGTGGCGATGCCGACCCTCATCGAGACGCTGACACGGGGGCGGTCCGTCGGCAAGCTCGCGGCCGGCCTGCGGGTCGTGCGCGACGACGGCGGGCCGGTGCGCTTCCGGCACGCCTTCGTACGCGCGCTGTTCATGATCGTCGACTTCTGGCTGCTGCTCGGATCCGTCGGCCTGATCTCCTCGCTCGTGTCATCCAAGGGCAAGCGCCTCGGTGACCACTTCGCCGGCACCGTGGTGATCCGGGAGCGGGTGCCCGCGGCGGCCGGCGTTCGGATACTGGGCTATGCGATGCCCCCCTCGCTCGAGGGCTGGGCGTCCTCGCTGGATCTCACGCGACTGCCTGACGTCACCGTGATGCAGACCCGGCAGTTCCTCTCGCGGGCGACATCGATCGACCCGAACGTCCGCGCCACCATGGGGATGCAGCTCGCTGCCGAGATGTCGTCCTACATCACCCCACCCCCTCCTCCCGGAACACCGCCCGAGGTCTTCCTCATGGCCGTGCTCACCGAACGGATGCGCCGGGCGACCGGGCAGGACCGGGCTCGTCCGGTCTACTCCGAGCAGCCGGTCTACGCCGTCCCACCGACCGCGGCGGCCGTCTCCCCTCTCGCGCCGCGCCAGGAGGGACCGTTCTCGCTGCCGTCCTGACGGCAGCGTCGTGCCCGTCCGGCTGAGCGGACCCGGGCCTGCTCCTGCGCCTCGGCGCGCGGTTACGGTGGTCGGGTGACCCCACGACAGACCCACCACACGCACATTGCATCGCCGCGAGGTCGATGTGCCCTGATCCGCTCGGCGGTGCTGGTGACGGTCTTCGGCGCGGCCGTCTCGTCAGGCTCGGTCCCGGTCAACGCAGCGGCACCGGGTGCTCCGCCCTCGCTGGTGAGCTTGGCGGCCCCGGCGCTCCTCGGTCATGCCTCGGCGCCTCGCGTCGTCGTGCCTCCGGGGCGCTATGCGATCGGTGACTCGGTGATGCTCGGGTCGAAGAAGCTGCTCACGGCCCGTGGCATCTCGGTCAACGCCACCGTGAGTCGGCAGTTCTCCCAGGCGGTGCCGACCCTGGCCGCCCTCCGTCGCGCCAACAGGCTGCCGCGCAACGTCGTCGTGCACCTCGGGACCAACGGGAACGTCAAGGTCTCGGACTGTCGCACGATCGTCGAAGGTGCGGGCACCGGGCGGAGGGTCTTCCTCGTCACGGCACACGGAGCGCGCTCGTGGATCCCGACCGCCAACGCGCACCTGCGTACGTGCGCCAAGGCCTACCCCGGCCGTCGGGTCATCCTCGTCGACTGGGACAAGGCAGCGACCGGGCATCGCGGGTGGTTCGGATCCGACGGCATCCACCCCAACTCCACCGGCCGCCCGCACTACGTCGGGCTCATCACCTCCGCCCTCGCGCGCTACGGCCTCTGACACCAGCTCTGACGTCGGGCACCAGGCGGCTCACGCCGGATGTCTAGCTGCGCAAGGTGTCGCGGATCAGCTGCGCGTAGGCGGCGCTGCCAGCGCCCTTGGTGTGGATGCCGTCGGAGTAGAACCAGTCGCGGTGGCCCTGGGAGTAGGTGTTCCAGTCGGCGAGCCGTACGTTGGCCGAGCCGAACCGTGCGATGGCGGTCGCGATGGCCCGGTTGGACTGCGCGACCCAGGGACGGTCGGCGTGCACGCTCACGAGGACGATGCGTGAACGGTCAGAGAGCTGGGAAAGCAGCGCCAGCAGGTCGGAGGTCTTGATGGCGCCGTTGGTACCGGCACCGATGACGACGACGTCGCCGAGCTGACCGAGCGCCTTGCGCGCACGGATGCGGTCGAAGATTTCTGCGGGCTGACGACTCACGTGGGCGTCGAGCGTCGCTCCGGGGAAGGTGTCCTTGATCGAGTTTCGAGCCGCGAGCATGACGGAGTCACCGACGGCAGTGGTCGAGAGGCCGAAGGCGTCGACTCCCACCGCGACCACGGCCGGTACGTGCGGCGCGGGCGGCGTCGGCGCACTCGACGTCGAGCCGCTCGGCGTGGGGCTGGGGCCACTCGACGGTCCCGCGGTCGCACCGGTGGCGCCCGTAGCACCGGTCGAGTTCGTCGGCGCGGTCGACGCCGCGGACTGACCCGGCTGGGACAACGTCGGAGCGACGAGCGGCTCGTCGCCCACAGCGACGATGCCGCCGAGGTCGTCAGCGACGGTGAGTTCGTGCGCCGAGCCGAGCCCGACGCCGAGGGCCACGACCACGGCCGTGGCGGTGACGCTCGCGAGCAGGATCCGGGTGACCGTGACGTAGGTGCCACGCTCACGCCACGATGCCCAGGCGCGACCGAGCGCACCCCGGCGGATCGGCATCTCGACGAATCGGTAGGACAGCTCGGCGGCGGCGAACGTGACCGCGAAGCGCAGCACCTGAACGGACCAGCCCTCGGCATCGAGGTCGATGCCCGGTCGCAGCACCATGAAGATCGGCCAGTGCCACAGATAGATGCCATAGGACCGTTCGCCCAGATAGCGCAACGGTTGTCGGCCGAGAGCACCGGCACATGCAGTGCCGGTCACGGCGGCAGCGGCGATGACCCCGGCCGTCACGAGACCGATGACCAGGAACCCACCGCGATAGAGGAACGTCGACGTCGGACCGACGAACCACAGCACGGCGACGAGCGCGACGAGGGCGAGGACGCCGAGGGAGTTGGCCACCGCCCGGCCGCGCTCTGTGAGCGTCGCGCCGATGCGCGCCGGTGTCCACACCGTCGCCAGCGCCGCACCGACGAGCAGCGTCATCGCGTGGGTGTCGGTGCCGAAATAGACCCGGCTCGCATCGACCGGGTCGGGCATCCCCTGGCGTACGGCGATGAACGCCATGACAGTGGTCGAGACCACGGCACCCGCGAT
The DNA here is from genome assembly GCA_025351185.1 of Candidatus Nanopelagicales bacterium. Lineage (GTDB taxonomy): Bacteria > Actinomycetota > Actinomycetes > S36-B12 > CAIYMF01 > Longivirga. The sequence continues at coordinate 30,476 of JANXWJ010000282.1, read as the reverse complement.
CGCACCGATGCGGACACCCCGGACTCCGCCGATTCGCCAGAGGGCGTACAACAGCACAGGCCAGAGGAAGTAGAACTGCTCCTCCACCGCGAGCGACCAGAGGTGCTGCAGCAGCGGGGGGCGACCGGTCGCCTCGAAGTAGGACTGGTCGTGGACGACGTACCACCAGTTGGTGACATAGAAGAACGCAGCGGTGGCATCCTCGCGGACCCGTTGCGCGGCATCCTGAGCGACCGTCACCGCCAGGAGCGACGTCGCGATGAGTACGAGGAACAGCGCCGGCAGCAGGCGACGTGCTCGCCGCTGGTAGAACCGACCGAACCGAATCCCCCCACTCTCACCGAGCTCGGCCAGCAGCAGAGAGGTGATGAGAAAGCCCGAGAGGGTGAAGAAGACGTCGACACCGAGGAAGCCGCCGGGCAACCAGTCGGGGTTGGCGTGGAAGAGCAGGACCGCTGTGACCGCGATGGCCCGGACACCGTCGAGACCGGGCATGTGCACCCACGACCGCGACCGGGCAGTCTGCGACGGCTGTGACGTCGCGTCGAGAGCGGTGGCGGTCATAGGTCGTCCTGGCTGCTCTCTGCTCGTTGTCGGTCGTGGCTCGTTGTCGGTCGGGCTTGCTGCCGGTCGGGCTTGCTTCGCGCTGACGTCGGTGCTGGGACGTCGTGCTGGTGCGAACGGTTCCGGCCGGCACGTGCCGGACATCGTCAGGATACGACGGCGAAGCCTACGGCTCTTGAACGGCGCACGGCAGATCTCGTCCGCACTTCGGGACGCACGACGCGATCCTGCAACGGCCGAAACGCCGTGCAACGCAAGGCGACACAGCCTCACACGTCCCGATGCGCCGGGACGCGAACGGCTCAGGGGTAGACGACGAGGATGCCGACTACCGCGACGAGGTTGTTGAACGAGTGCGCGATGATGCTCGCGCCGACCCGACCTGTGCGCGCTCGCAGCAGTGAGAGCACGAGGCCGATCGTGAGCAGCACGGGGATGCGCACCGGCTCGAGGTGCACGAGCGCGAAGAGGAGTGCCGACCCGATCGTCGCGAACGGCACGGGGGGCAGCCCCAGCCTCGAGGAGCTGCGGGCGAGAGCGGCGAAGGCCAGCCCGCGAAAGCACAGCTCCTCGAACACGGGCGCGCCCACGCCCGCGCACAGGGCAAAGGCCCAGAGGACCCAGCGGGCCACGTCAGCGCTGGCGAGGGCGTCGCCCGCGGCGGAGTCGAAGCTCCCGAACACCTGCTCGGTCAGCCAGCCCACCGCAGTGCCCAGGACCAAGCAAGCGATCCCCCCGCCGACGCCCCAGATCAGATCAGATCGTCTCAGGCTGAACCCGAGGTCGATGGTTGCTCCGTTGCCCTGCACCCGGCTGGTCACGAGCGGCCAGAGCCCGAAGCCGACCCACGGCAGGGTGAGGCTCAGCAGCAGCACGACGGCGCCGGTCCTGCTCACTCCGGCGGACAGCACAGCCGACACCACGACCAGCGGCACCAACAACGCCAGCAGCAGCGCGATGAGGATGTCGGGGAGCCCCCAGCGCAGCGGCCACAGGACAGCGCCGGACTCGACCGCCTCGACGTACGTGACAGGGGCGCCCGGGTAGGGCGCCCCTGTCACTGGTGACCCGGAGGTCAGATCTCTCATGCTCGCGCGTCAGCCGTCCGCTGGATCAGTAGCGGTAGTGGTCGGACTTGTAGGGACCCGCCACGTCGACGCCGAGGTATTCGGCCTGCTTCTTGTTGAGCTCGGTGAGGCGGACGCCGAGCGCGTCGAGGTGCAGGCGCGCGACCTTCTCGTCGAGGTGCTTCGGGAGCACGTGGACGCCGATCGGGTAGTCCTCGAGCTTGATGAACAGCTCGATCTGCGCCAGCACCTGATTGGTGAAGGAGTTGCTCATCACGAACGACGGGTGACCCGTCGCGTTGCCGAGGTTGAGCAGGCGGCCCTCGGACAGCACGATGATCGTGTGGCCGTCGGCGAAGGTCCACTCGTCGACCTGCGGCTTGATGGTGATCCGCGTCGTGCCGGGGAGACCCGCGAGGCCGGCCATGTCGATCTCGTTGTCGAAGTGACCGATGTTGCCCAGGATTGCCTGGTGCTTCATCAGCTTCATGTGGTCGACGGTGACGACGTCGTAGCAGCCGGTCGCCGTGATGATGATGTCGGCGCGCTCGATGACGTCCTCGAGGCGCGAGACCTCGTAGCCGTCCATCGCAGCCTGGAGAGCGTTGATCGGGTCGATCTCGGTGACGATGACGCGAGCACCCTGGCCGCGGAGCGACTCGGCCGAGCCCTTGCCCACGTCGCCGTAGCCGCACACGACCGCGACCTTGCCGCCGATGAGGACGTCGGTGGCGCGGTTGATGCCGTCGATGAGTGAGTGGCGGCAGCCGTACTTGTTGTCGAACTTGCTCTTGGTGACCGAGTCGTTGACGTTGATGGCCGGGAAGAGCAGCTGGCCGACCTTGTGCATCTCATAGAGCCGGTGCACGCCGGTCGTGGTCTCCTCGGTGACACCCTTGATGTCAGCGGCGATCTCGGTCCAGCGGGTGGTGCTCTCACCGAGCGAGCGGCGCAGCACGTCAAGGATGACGGCGTACTCCTCGGAGTCGGTCGGGTCGGTGGAGGGGACGACACCCGCCAGCTCGAACTCGCGGCCCTTGTGCACGAGCAGCGTGGCATCGCCACCGTCGTCGAGGATCATGTTCGGGCCTTTGCCGTCGGGCCAGCGCAGCACCTGCTCGGTGCACCACCAGTACTCCTCCAGCGACTCGCCCTTCCAGGCGTAGACCGGGACGCCGGCAGGCGCATCAGGGGTGCCGGTGCGGCCGACGGCGATCGCGGCCGCGGCGTGGTCCTGGGTCGAGAAGATGTTGCACGAGGCCCAGCGGACCTCTGCGCCGAGGTCCACGAGGGTCTCGATGAGGACGGCGGTCTGCACGGTCATGTGCAGCGAGCCGGTGATGCGGGCACCGGTGAGGGGCTTGGACGTGCCGTACTCGGCGCGCATCGCCATGAGGCCGGGCATCTCGTGCTCGGCGAGCCGGATCTCGTTGCGACCGAACTCGGCGAGCGAGAGGTCGGCGACCTTGAAGTCGGGGGTGCTGGTGGACATGTACGTCTCCGTTCGGACGCCCGAGATTCTCGGGCGGGGCACGGCGGACGTCTCGAGGCCTCGATGGTTCGCCTGCTGCTCATGCGGGGACAGACACCGCCGGGCAGGACCTAGTGTGCCATCACTGCGGCGAACCCGGCGAACTCGCGGCCGGAAGGCTCTCCCCACGGTCAAGGTCGGGTTCGAGGTAGATCCACCGCGCCTCCGGGACCGCCGCCCGGACCCGTGCCTCGGCCCCGTCGATAGCAGCGGCGATCGCGGTGGCCGAGTCGCCGTGGGCGACCGCGATCTTGGCCACCACGAGGATCTCGTCCGGCCCGGTGTGCAGCGTGCGCAGGTGGATCACGCGGGACACGAGCGGCTCGGACACGAGAGCAGCATGGATCGCTGCCGTCTGCGCGGGCACTGCGCTCTCCCCCACGAGCATGGAGCTCATCTCGAGGGCGAGGAAGACCGCGATCACGAGGAGCAACGCGCCGATGGAAAGGGCACCCACGCCGTCCCAGCGCCCGTCACCCGTGATGGTCGCTAACGTGACGCCGAGGAGGGCGAAGAGGAGTCCGACCAGTGCACCGGCGTCCTCGAGGAGCACCACGGGGAGCTCCGGCTGGCGCGCCTCGCGGACGAAGGCGAACAACGACTGAGGACCGCGCGTGTTGTTGGCCTCTCGCACCGCGGTGCGGAATGAGAAGCCCTCGAGCACGATCGCGATGCTGAGGACCACGAAAGCCACGGTCGGGCTGGTCAGCGCCTCGGGCTCGTGAACCTTGTGCCAGCCCTCATAGAGGCTGAACAGCCCACCGAGGCAGAACAGCACGATCGAGACGACGAAGGCATAGACATAGCGCACCCGGCCGTAGCCGAACTGGTGCTGCTCGTCGGCGTCGCGCAGTGCTCGTCGACCACCGAGCAGCAGCAGGACCTGGTTGCCCGAGTCGGCGACGGAGTGGATCGCCTCCGACAGCATGGAGCTCGACCCGGTGACGAAGAACGCCCCGAACTTCGTGATCGCGATGCCGGTGTTGGCCGCCAGCGCTGCCACCACGGCTTTGGTGCCACCCTCGGTGCTCATGGAGACCAGGCTATCGAGCGCCGGGTGCTCGCTCGGCAGCGGTCGTGCACCGACGATCGCCAACGAGATGCTGACGCGATGCGGCGATCAGGGGTTGGAGAGCGCGATGACGGCGAGTCCCGGGGCGACGACGTCGGCACCGCCGTCGGACGGCGAGAGCAACAGGGCACGGCCCGGCGGCACCACCTGCTCACCGGTGGTGGTGGTCACGGTGCACGGTCTTTCCACCGCGAGCACCGTTGCTGACGTGTGCGGCGGGACGGTCCATCGCGAGTCGGCCAGCCGCGCCACGAGGAACGGTGAGTCGTCGGCGAAGTAGATCGCGGCACCAGTCGATGACTGCAACCGCAGCACGGTGGGCACCGCGCCGTTGATCGCCTCCAGCGCTTCGGCCACGGCAATCGGCTTGGCCGTCAGGCCCAGGCGCAGGACGTTGTCGGACGCTGTCATGACCTCGACACCGAGGCCGTTGACGTAGGAGTGGGCGACGCCGGCCGGGACGTGGATGACGTCGCCCGGGGAGAGCTCGTGCACCGCGAGGCAGAGCACGACCAGTGCTCCCCTGTCGTGGGGATACCAGGCGCGCACGAGCTCGATGGCCGACCGCTCCTGCGCCGGCAGCGCCAGGTGGATCACGTCGGAAAGGCGACGGAACGCCTCATCGACCGCGATCTCCGACACCGACATCACGGCTCGCATCGTCGCGACCGCATCGCCGGCGGCGGCGATCTCCGCGACGTCATGCAAGCCGATGCCGTTGAGCAGGCTCGCCGTGGTCTCGCTGTCGCGGAAGCCGGCGAAGGAGGTGAAGGGTGCGAGCGCCATGAGCAGCTCGGTCTTCTCGACCTGGTCGGTGAGCAGCCCACGGCCGTGCGTCTCATCCGCCCAGAGCTTCTCGACCAGTGCCGCAGCCGGGTGAACCTGGATCGACAACGGCGTGGCCGCAGCAAGGAACTTGGTGAGCAGCGGGTGGCTCGGGGCGCCGGGGCTCTCGCTGAGCGCGCCGTACCAGAGCTCGGCCTGGGGCCCTCCCGTGGCGGGGGTCCACGCCGACAGGCCGTCGATGCGTCCCCACGGATAGGGGCGCAGCGCGCCCTCGATCAGGATCACTCGCCACCTCGACCGACGCCGTCGGTGAGCTCGGCGATGTCGGCGCGCACCGCCGACGGGTCGACCCCGACGGCGACAGCCGCATAGACGCTGGCCCAGTCGAGGAGGCCGATGACCGACGCGAGGCGCAGCACGGCGTGCCCCTCGACGGCGTGCACAACGTCGACCGCGAGGTCGCGGCGCTCAGCGATCACGCGGACCTCGTCGGCGTGCTGGGCGTCGACGGGGTGCTCGCCGGGGTCGCGCAGCAGCACGAGACGCAGCCGCGGAGGCGCAGCGCCGTCCTCGATCGGGTCGCGGAAGATGTCGTCGTCGTCCGGACCGGTCGCGAACACCCCGTCGACCACGGCGACCTGGTGATGCGTCGCCTCGGTGATCGATCCGTGCAGGGCCGGGATCTTGGCGTTGGCCCCCAGCTGGGTGGCCAGGCGGTAGGCAGCGACCGCGCCCAGCGGCGAGCTGCCCCACACCACGGGGAGTGATGTCGCGAGCGAGACCCCGAGCAGCTTGGCGGCGTTGTCGGCGAGCGGTGAGGCTGGGCCGCACTCGACCGAGCGCTGGTCGAGCAGGTCAGCAACCTCGTCGAGCAACGACCGAGGCACCGACGCGAGCCGCAGCGCATCGGCGACGATCAGCATGGGCACGGTGACGAGCCACAGCGCAGCGCGCGGCAGCAGCGACCCGGGGTCGGCAGCGACATGCACGGACCCGGCCGCCGACGCGACCAGGTCGTGCAGCGGTGAGCCGGTCGGTCCGATGCCCACGAGTCGCGAGCCGCGCTTCTGCGCCTCACCGACGACGGTCAGCGTCTCTGGCGTCGTCCCTGAGGCCGACACGGCGATCACCAGGTCGAGCGGCCCGACCCAGCCCGGCAGCGTGGATCCGCGCAAGGTCGTGACAGCGACGGGGCAGCCGGTGCCGCAGACGGCAGCCAGGATGTCGCCAGCGATACCCGCGACCCCGCTGCCAGCGACGATGACCGAGCGCGGACGGCCGTCGGCGGCGACGGCGTGCAGCACCTCGGGGTCGGTGGCAGCGAGGGCTCGGCGTACCTGCGCACCGGCATCGGCCGTGGCGCGCAACAGGTTGCCGGGGTCGGCCGCCCCGAGCGCATCGGCGTCGTCGAGGAGGAGGTCGTCGGCGTAGCGCACGTCGGATCAGGCTTCCGGGTCGGCGCCGATACCGCGAGGGCCCGGAGTGGCGTCGTCGAGAAGCATCACCGGGATGCCGTCACGTACCGGGAACGACGTCTCGCACCGGGTGCAGACGATGGCGTCGGTCGGATTGCCCTCGGCGCGCACCGGTGCATGGTGCTCGCACGGGCAGGCCAGGACCTCCAGCAGGACCGGGTCCAACGTGCTCATGAGTGATCCCCTCGGATGATCGCCAGTGCGCTGTCGCGCACGGAAGACATGAGCGCGACGTCGGCGCCCTCGACATTGAGTCGCAGGAGCGGCTCGGTGTTGCTCGCACGTACGTTGAACCACCAAGGCTGACCCTCGGTGCTTCCGGTCACGGTGAGGCCGTCGAGCTCGTCGAGCTCGACGTCATCACGTGCACCATAGGTCGCCTTGATCTCAGCGACCACGGCGGCCGAGTCAGCGACAGAGCTGTTGATCTCGCCGGAGGACACCGACCGGGTGTAGTCCGCGAGCAGGCTCGAGAGCGTGGTGCCGGCGGGGGTCTCCCCCAGGGCAGCCAGCACGTGCAGAGCGGCGAGCATGCCGGAGTCAGCGCGCCAGAAGTCCCGGAAGTAGAAGTGGCCCGAGTGCTCGCCACCGAAGACGGCGCCGGTCTCGGCCATCCGGGCCTTGATGAACGAGTGGCCCACACGGGTGCGGACGGGCGTGCCGCCGTGCTCCCGGACGATGTCGGGCACCGCAGAGCTCGTGATGACGTTGTGGATGATGGACGCCCCGGGGTGCTTACCGAGCTCGCGCACCGCGATGAGGGCGGTGAGCGTGGACGGGTCGACGATCCCGCCCTGCTCGTCGACGACGAAGCAGCGGTCGGCGTCACCGTCGAACGCCAGGCCGAGGTCGGCACCGGTCTCGAGCACCCTGGCCTGCAGGTCGCGCAGGTTGTCGGGGTCGATCGGGTTGGCGTCGTGGTTGGGGAAGGTGCCGTCGAGCTCGAAGAACAGCGGCGTGACCGAGAGCGGGAGGCCCGCGAAGACCGCCGGCACCGTGTGTCCGCCCATGCCGTTGCCCGCGTCGACGACCACGTCGAGGTGCCGGTTCGCGCCGAGGGGTACGAGCCCGTTGAGGAACTCCGCGTAGTCAGCGAGCACGTCACGCTGCGTCACGGAACCGCAGGGGCCGTCGTGATGCGGTATGCCCGCCCGCGACCACTCGAGGACGAGCGCCTTGATCTCGCTCAGTCCGCTGTCCTGGCCGACCGGCGAGGCGCCCTGACGGCAGAGCTTGATCCCGTTGTACTGCGCAGGGTTGTGGCTCGCGGTGAACATCGCGCCGGGGAGGTCCAGCGACCCGGCGGCGAAGTAGAGCTGGTCCGTGGAGGCCAGGCCGATCTCGATGACATCGACGCCCTGCGAGGTGACGCCTTCGGCGAAGGCCGCGACCAGCTCCGGTCCAGAAGGTCGCATGTCGTTGCCGACCACCACCGTGCCGGGCCCACCCGCTGAAGTCGAGGCTCCGACCACCTGCGCGAAGGCGGCGCCGGTGAGACGCGCCACGTCCGGGCTCAGGTCGTCAGGGACGATGCCGCGCACGTCATAGGCCTTGATGAGGCGGTCGAGGAGCTCGGCGTCGATCACACGCAAACACTATCGGTCGGTCCCCGGCACTCGTGCCGGGTGCGACCTGGGTCAGCGGTGACGCTGAGCGCGCGTGAGCACGTGGTCGACGGAGAGCTCCTCGTCGCCGTGATGCCACGAGCGATGCTCGCAGTCGAGGCAGTGGGTGAAGTCGACCTCGGATCCGTCGGTCAGCTCCATCGAGATCCGGGTGACGCGCTGGGAACTGCACACGACGCACCGAGCGCCATCGCGCGCTCCCGGCTGTGTGAGCGATCCGAGCGGCATCGGCGCGGTGGCCTGAGTGCTGCGAGCCATCGTGGTCGTCCCTCCCTCTACCCCTCCCGTCCGGTCCTCCCGGTCGGGCGGCGGTGCGTGACCGCAGAGCGGCAGCGCACCTGTCGGTCCGGGGGCGCCCGCGCCCCGGCCCGTCGTCAAGCAGGGGGGACACTACGGCCTGTTACGCACCCTGTGAAGTACTTCTGGGGCCTGTGTGGCAGATGTTACGTCTGTGACCACTCTGTGACGTCGAATAGTTACACACAGTGGTCAGAAAGCACGTCCGCCGAACGGTCAGACGTCGTAGGACCGAGGGATGGTTCTCGTCGCTCTGCGTCAGGAGTCGACGTCGGTGCGCAGCACGCGCAGGTGGCCACGACGCCCGACCTCGACCGGCGCCCGGACGATCTCGCGCGGACGCGCGGCCTCCCGGACAGCGTCGGCCAGGGCTTCGAGATCATCGCTCGAGGGACGCAGCGCATCAGGGTCGGGCTCGAGGCGAACGACCTCCCAGCCGCGCGGCGCGGTCATCCGCGACGAGTGCTGCTCGCACAGGTCGTAGCAGTGCGGCTCGGCATAGGTCGCGAGCGGGCCGAGAACAGCGGTCTGATCGGCATAGACATAGGTCAGCGTGGCCACGGCTGCTCGGGTGCAGGACGGCTTGGAACAACGGCGCACGGGGCTCACGGCGCCGAGACTACGTCCGCCGGACGACGGCGCCCGGCATCGGCACGCCGTCATCGGCAGCTGACGCACCTTTCTCGCTCCGGCGGGGGGTCGTGGTGGTGCAGGCCTGAGGCGTCGCGCCGACTGCGCGTGCGGTGCACGACCACGAGGGAGGGTCGCACCACCTACGCTGGCGCGGTGGGTGCAGAAGGAGTGCGACCAGGGGGCCCGGCACCTGGTCGCGCGCCCCAGGTCCGCCGGCGGGACCGGCACGGACGTGGGCTGCGCGGGCCATTGGCCCCGCCGACCTCGCCCGCCACGGTGCCGCGGGCCGATGCGTTCGGCGACCTCGTGGTGAGCGCGGTCGACCGGCTCGAGCCCCGGTGGGGGCTACGGCTCGCTGCCGTCGACGTCGAGATCCGGGACGCGCCCGACATCGGACCCGAGGTCGTCGAGGTGCCGCTCGCCGCGCACCGGGCTCCGGGAGGTCAACGACCGACGGCGGTGCTGGTGATCTATCGCCGTCCGGTGGAGCTGCGCGCGCCCGACCATCTGTCGAGGGTCGATCTCGTCCGTGACCTCGTGGCCGAGCAGCTCGCCGAGCTCCTCGGGGTCTCACCATCCGAGCTCGACCCGACCTACGACGACCGCGCCGACGACTGAGGGCGCCCGCCACCAGCCGGGTTGCGGGATGGGCAGGGTGGCTCGAGGCTACGGGTCAGCGTCGCTGGCTCGATCAGTCTGAGGAGCCCCGGTGCCCGGAGAACTCGTGAACGTGCCTGCCGATGCGCTCGGCCCAATCATCTGCTCGTGGTTGCCGACGGAGTGACCGGCGGTGAGGGGTTCAAGGTCCTCCTCGAGCTGGTTCACGCCCGGGTCATCCAGGTCCCCGACCTGGAGGTCGTCGAACGCTGCCGACAGCGCCCCGCAGCAGGTGATGGCACCCACGACGGCCCAGGATGCTCACGCTGTCATGCTGACCCGGCTGGCCCAGCTCGGCGAGCTGAAGGCTGCCGGCGTCCTTACCGATGCTGAGTTCCAGGCGAAGAAGGCTCAGATGCTCGCCCTGTGACAGCCGAGCGTGCGGGTTGTCGCGTTCCCCTGGCGGGGCGACCGCCACATCAGCGACGGCGAGCTCGACGGGCTGCTGAGCCGAGCTCGGTCGGCCGGGCTCGGTCAGCCGGTCGAGGAGCCGGGGATAAGCACGACGGGCGGGACGATCGTCGTGGCGCGCGTCGGATAGATCGGTGCGAGCGCCAGCATCGGCCCGCGGGTCCCTGCCTCGGTGACCTCGCGTACCGCGTAGACCGCGCCGCCCGACACGGGGGTGACGACCAGGATCGAGGTGGCCGCCGTCGTCGTGACGGGCACGGCGATGCGACCCACCGACCCGCCGGTGACGTTGACCGTGGTGGTCCACTGGGGCGCGGTCGATCCGGGGACGTAGAGGTCAAGGCGCACGATGGTGTCGGTGTCGGGTGCCGCGAGGGTCACCGCGTGCTTGAAGGCGCCACCGGCGAGACCCACGACGATCCCTGGCGCCGACAACGGCGGGGTGCCGGCTGTGGCGTCCTTCTCGTGCAGCGTGCCGCTGGCCTTGCCACCGGTGCCGACCTCGACGCCGGCGACCACCTCTGCGGTCGAGGAGATGACCAGGCCCGCGGGCTGCCCGGCGAGCACGTCGAGGATGTCGACCGACGTCACATGCCCGGCCTGCAGGTCGATGTGGTCGATGCCCGCCGGGACGAGCGACCCGTCAGGGGTGAGCAGCTGCAGTGCGACCGTGGTGTCGACATCGGGTGAGATGAGGTCGAGTCGGGCTGACGTGACTGGCTGCGGGATGTCGGGGATGACGACCAGGGTGCCGGCCTCGGTCGCGGGCAGCAGCGACATGCCCAGGGGGATGAGTCCGGAGGACTGCTGGTCCAGGCCGCTGACCCCGATGCGCCCCGACGTCACGGACACGTGCACCGCGGTCACGATCTGGTTGGGCGCCAGGGAGTCCAGCCGTACCTGACGTCGCGACGAGGCCGGCACCACGATGCCCGAGCCTCCGGGTGCGGGCACCTGGCCGTTGGGTCCGTAGACCAGCAGGTCGACCTGGGCCGGACGGTCGTCGTCGTTGACGAGCAGCACCTGGGTGAGGCGACCGACGGTCGAGCCGCCCCCGATGAGCCAGGTCTCGGTGACCGGGCGCGCGCAGGGAGCGGCGGCGAGGCCGCGGCTGCTGCCCTCGCCCGAGCGGATGAGCTGGTCGGCACCGAACGCGCCGGCGAAGGACCCGGTCGCGCGGGCGAGCTGTGCCGGGCCTGGCTTCGCGGTGACCACGCGGGTCACCGTGCCCCCCGGGTCCTTGACGAGCAGCGGCTCGGAGCTCGCGGCCAGCGTCGTGAGATCGGCGAGCGTCGCCACGCCGTCGGCCACGCTCGGCAACGGCGCGACGCCGGCCGAGATGGTCGACACCAGGGCAGCGCTCGCGGTCGTCACCGGACAGACCAGCTCGGTCGACGCCACCGGCTCCGCCACCGGTGTCGTGTCGGCGCGAGTCGGGCTGGGGACGAGCAGCTGGCCGACGCCCACGACGACGACGACGAGCGCGACCGCCGCGCCTGCCAGGGCGACCGGCGGACGACGCAGCATCGAGCGCCACGACCGGCGTACGCGCGGTCCGTCGCCCCCGGAGTCACCACCGCGGGAGTCGGAAGCGGCAGCGTCGGCCGCACCTGCGCCCCTCGGCTCGGACGGGCTCATCCCCGCGGCGGTCGGCGGCGGTCCGGTCGGAGTCGGTGCGGTCGGAATCGCCTCGCTCATCGTTAGCGTGGTCGGCTCGGGCGTCGCACGTCGAGCCGAGATCGCTTGCACCGACTCAGATGTCAGCACCTCGCTCGTCGAGCCGGCCGGTGGGGTCGACCGGGGCGCCAGCGGGCGGACCGCCCCCGAGGTGACGCGGATCGTCGCCCGACCAGCCGAAGCACGTCGCTCCACGCCACGTACGTCGTCGACATCCCTCGGCGCAGGCGTGATCGGCTCAGGTGTGATCGGCTCAGGTGTGATCGGCTCAGGTGTGATCGGCTCAGGCGTGATCGGCTTGATCGGCTTGATCGGCTTGATCGGCTTGATCGGCTCGGTCGGGACCGGCGAGGGAGGGTCGACCACGGAGCCCGCGTCTGCTGCCGCTGCCTTCTCCGCCGCCTTGGCGAGCGCTGCGGCCGAGGGCTTACGCCGGCGCGGTGCCGTCGCCGCAGCGCCAGCCGGGGCCGACGCATCGACCGCATCGACGGCGGCAGCGGCAGACGCGTCGGAGGTGGCTGAGGCGTCGCTCGCGGCGCTCCGCGGCACGGAGGTCGGGGTGTCCTGCGCGTCGTCGTCGGAGGTCGTCGTCATGAGGTCACCTCCGTCGAGTCAGCTGCTGCAGGGGTGGGCAAGGTCGGGTCGGCCGGGTCGGTCGGGTCACCGGAGTCGGCACCCTCGAAGGAATCGGCGTCGTCGTCCTCCTCGGCTCGCCTCGACGGGAGGGCCAGCAGCAGCACGAGGAGCACGACGACCGCCTGGACCCCGAGCCAGGTGGTCCGCGACGAGCCGTCGAACGAGACGGTCATCGGGACGGAGGTGGCAACGAGACCTGCCTGCTGGAGGGCGGGGTCGGTGGCCGTGTCGTCGCCGGGGATCCGGCCCGCCGTAGGGAGGACCGACGAACCGTCGACCGTCCAGCGCCACCTGCTGTCGGCCGTCTCGGAGACGACGAGAGTGCGCCCCGACTTGCCCGGAGGCACATCGGTGTCGATACGGATCGGGGTACGCGTCTCATCCACGACGGTCGGCACGGCGACCGACGTGCGGATCGCGACGGTGCCTGCGGCGTCACCGGCGGTCGGGGCGATGGCCTGGGCACGCGACGCGGTAGGCACGACCTGCCACACCGCGGCACCGTCGCGCGACGACAACCGTCGCAGGCCGCGCTGGCCGTCGAGCGACTCGACGAGCGGGTCACGGCGACGACCGGCGTCGTCGACGACGATGTAGCGAACGCCGTGGGTCGCGATCTGATCGACCTCGTCAGCACCGAGACCGGCAGCGAGACGCGCCACGAGCTTGTCGAGCTGGTCGGACACCGCGGCCGGCGCTGCGACATCGAGGTCACCGAGCTGAGGCGACGGTGCGCTGAGCAGGTCGTAGACCAGCCGGTCACCGGCGCCTCGGCGTATGACGAGAGCACGCGGTCGTTCGACACCGCGCATCTCGGCCTCGATGTAGGCCGGAAGCACCGCGCGCGGACCACGTGTCAGCGGACCATCGACGCCGAGGACGAGCAGCGCCAGCGACGTCACCGGTGCCATGAGCAGGGCGACGACGAGCACACCTGCGGCAGGTTGCCGGACACCGAAGCTCGCGCCCGCAAGTCGTTGTGGCAGCTGGTCGACAACCCGCGCCGACAGCACGATGAGAGCTCCAGCCCACACGGCGGTGGCGACGCCCGGCCAAGGCGCCACCGGGTCGGTGAGCGCAGCGACATGCACGCGCAGAACCGACTGCACAACACCGAACACGAGAGCGACGAGCCCGACGATCCACCCGGCGAGCACGAAGCGACGCCCGCCCCGGATCGCGACCGCGGCGAGGCCGCCGAGCAGGAGGCCGGCGGCGAGCCACAGCGGGGTCGAGCCGGGACCACCCGGTCGCAGGAGGAGCACGTCATACGGCACGAGGTGCGTGTCGATCGGCCCGACGAGCCCTGGCTCGAGCCAGAGCAGCGACGGCTCGCGCACGACACGCAGGCTCCAGGGAACGAGCAGCACCACGGGCAGCAGCACTGTGACGAGCAGGCGGAGCCGACCCACCAGATCGTTCACCGCGACGACGCCGGCGACGACAGCGAGCACCACCGCCATGAGCCACACGACCGGCGTGAACGACGCGACGAGCGCCAGCAGCATCGCGGTGCCGAAGACGCGACGCCAGCTCGGAGCTCGACCGACGCCGATGAGGCGCGCGCAGGAACGCGCCAGCCACGGCAGCAGCACGAGCGACGCGGCGGTGCCGATCCGGCCACCGGAGATGGCGCCCGTGACGGCCGGCAGCGTCGCGTAGGTCGCGGCCGCGGCGACGCGGATCCACAACGACGACACGACACCGCGCATCGCAAGGTAGGACGACGCGCCCGCGAGCGGCACGAGCCCGAGCAGGAGCAGGTCGACGGCCCACGAGGCCGAGCCGCGCAGGACGAGGGCGAGCGCCGACAGCGGGACGAGCCAGGCCGGTGAGTCGGCCGCCGAGCCCGGGCCGACCTCGTGCCACGCGGTCAGATAGCTCTGCCAGAGGTCGCCGACGCCGTTCGGGACGGGCAGCAGCGCACCGCCTTGCAGGACTCCGTCGCCGAAGAGGCCACGGACACCGACGACAGCGAACGCCAGCAGACCGAGGACGAGGAGCATGCCCGGGCGGGAGATGAACCGGCGGATCCGGGAAGGGCGACGGTCATCGGCATACCAGCCGTCGGGGTCATCAGGCGTCGAGTCGAGGACGGACCGCTGGGCGTCGGCCGTCTCCCGGCCGGCGACGAGGTCGCCCACGGTCTCGAGCGCATGCCGCGCCTGGATGCCCCGAGGTGCCAGGAAGCTGCGTACGTCGGCTGCGGGAACTGCCCCCGGGAGCGCAGACGCCGCGTTGACGCGCGCTCGCGAGGCCCTGAGCCCGCTGCGGTCGAGGATGGCGTCGCGGAACGCCCCCCACTCGTCGCGCGCCTCCTGAGGTGCCTTTCCGACGAGCAGGCCGACGGCGCGCAGGAGCGATCCGACAAGGAGCCGCAGCGTCACCAAGACGCGGTGGAAGCCCGAGGTCTGCGCCCGGAGCAGGTGGATCGCCGCGACCCGGTCGATGCGTCGCGGGCGGTCGGGGTGCTTCGGTGAGCCAGCGTCGACCGGTCGGCGACCGTGCGTGGCTGCCTCTCTGTGGTGGACGACCGCAGCCGTCGCGACCACCACGCGGGCACCCGAGCGCCGCGCCCGCCAGCAGAAGTCGACGTCGTCACGGAACATCGCGAGCCCCGGGTCGAAACCCCCGAGCGCCTCCCACACATCGCGGCGTACGAGCATGCCCGCGCTGCTCACGGCGAGCACATCGCCCACGTCGTCGTGCTGTCCTTGGTCGAGCTCGCGACGTTCGAGACCCGTGACCCTGTTGCCCGACCGCGCGATGGTGACACCGCACTCCACCAGCACGTCGCGGTTGCGCCAGCCACGGAGCTTGGGGCCGAGCACCTCGACCGAACGCTGCCGGTCGGCCGCGCGCAGCAGCTCGACGAGAGCGGTGGGGGCGGGTGCGGAGTCATCGTGGAGCAGCCACAGCCAGCGGACGACGTCGACGTCGGTATCCAGGACGCCGGAGTTGGTGGCGAGCCCGGCCACCACGGCTGCACCGAACGCCGTGTCACGCGGCATCGTCAGGGTCCGGTCGACGAGACCGGCCTTCTCCGCTCGCCGCAGGATGTCGGGGGTGGTGTCCTCGCTGCCGGTGTCGACGACGACGACCCGCTCGGGGCGCCGGGTCGAGCGAGCGAGCGCGGTGAGCACCGCGGGCAGCCATCGGGTGCCGTCGTGCGTGACGAGGATGGCGGTGACCCGGTGCTCGCGGGGCGGCACATCGGCGTCGGTGTCATCGAGCTCGTCGAGATCGAAACCCAGGTAGTGCTCGTCAGGGCTGAAGGCGACGGCGGCATTTGCAGGCGGCGCGGGACGGGGCTCCAGGAGGTCCGTGACGTCGTGCTCCTCGCCCGGCAGGTGGGCTGCGAAGCCGCGCACCTGCCGGCTCAGGCGGCTGAGCTCTTCGCGGGTGTCCAGCACCATGGTTGCCGTGGTCGCGCCTGCCGCTGCGGGCGTTGCACGGCGTGGGTCCACATCGCGCGTGTCGACGCTGTCGACTGCTGGGACATCGGTGGCCATGGCTCGCAGAACCCTATGCGACGTAGGTGGGTGCTCCGTCGCCCACGGCAGGTCGCCAGCGCGGATGTGCCCCATCCCTCAGCACACTGTGACGAACCTGTGCCCGTGCGACCCGGCACGACCGCGCGGCGATCGGTGCCGGCGCTGGAGGCACTGAACCCGTGACGGGCTGGTGCGAGGCTGGGACTGCGGAGAGGGTGACCCCTCGGGTCAGACGGCAGCCTTCTTGAGGCGGCGACGCTCGCGCTCGGAGAGCCCGCCCCAGATGCCGAAGCGCTCGTCATTCTCGAGGGCGTATTCCAGGCATTCGACGCGCACGTCGCACGTGGTGCACACGCGCTTCGCCTCGCGGGTGGAGCCGCCCTTCTCGGGGAAGAACGCCTCCGGGTCGGTCTGCGCGCAGAGCGCACGCTCCTGCCACCCGAGCTCTTCAGCATCGGTCAACGGCAGGACGGTGGCTTGACTCACCGTGGTACCTCCTCGACCCGGGCCCGATGTCTCGCGACACGCGGGGCCTGTGCGTGGTGTCGCCCACATTGCGTGAGCGGCACGGGGTGAATTACACGCGTGTAAGAGCCTCCGAGTCAACCCCGGACTGTGTCTCCTGGGTTAACTCGCTGACGGCGGCTGCCCTTGCGGCATCTGAGAATCCCCGTCCTGGCCCCCTCGGGCGAGCAAGGACCCTGCGGCGCGCCCGAGCGCGGGGGTCGCTGCTGGGCGGGTGTGCAGCGAGTCACCGCGCTGCGCCGGACGCGGTAGTTGTGGCGAGCGCGGGCCTTCGACCTCAGTGACCGGCGACGGTCACGTCGAGGTCGAGGTGCGTCCGACGAGCCGCGGCACGGCGCTCCGCGGAGACCGCGCCGTAGGTCGTGGAGCGTTGGCGGGACGGGCGCCCAGCAGCGTTCGCCAGCCCTTCGAGCTCCTCGACGCTCTTGCGCGACCCGTGCTGGGAGCCGGCCATGCGACTGATCGTCTCCTCCATCAGGGTGCCGCCGACGTCGTCGCAGCCGCCCTGCAGCATCGACACGACCCCGGCGACGCCGAGCTTCACCCACGAGCACTGGATGTGGTCGATCGCGCCATGGAGCATGAGGCGCGCCATCGCGTGCACCGCACGGTCGTCGCGCCGGGTCGAGCCCGGGCGGGCGACTCCGGCGAGATAGACGGGTGCGTTGTGATGGATGAACGGAAGGGCGACGAACTCCGTGAACCCACCCGTGCGTTCCTGCACCGAGCGCAGCAGCGACAGGTGCCCGACCCAGTGCGCCGGGTTGTCGACGTGGCCGTACATCATCGTCGACGTCGACGGGATCCCCATCTCGTGCGCGGTCGTGATGACCTCGACCCACGCGGCAGTCGGGAGCTTGCCCTTGGTGAGCACCCATCGCACGTCGTCGTCGAGGATCTCGGCCGCGGTTCCAGGGATGGAATCGAGACCCGATTCCATTGCTGCCGCAAGCCATTCCCGGATCGACATCCCGCTGCGGGTTGCGCCGTTGACGACCTCCATGGGCGAGAACGCGTGCAGGTGGATCTCGGGCGCCCGACTCTTCACGGCGCGGGCGAGGTCGAAGTAGGCCGTGCCCGGCAGGTCGGGGTGGATGCCACCCTGCATGCAGATCTCCGTCGCGCCGACGTCCCACGCCTCCACGACCCGGTCGCCGACCTCGTCGAGGGAGAGGGTGAAAGCGTCGGCATCGGTGCGCCGCTGCGCGAACGCGCAGAAGCGGCAGCCGGTGTAGCAGACGTTGGTGAAGTTGATGTTGCGCGTCACGACGAAGGTGACGTCGTCGCCCACCGCGTCCCGGCGTACATCGTCGGCGATTCGCGTCAACGCATCCAGAGCCGGCCCGTCGCAGCTCATCAGCGCGACCGCGAGGGCGACGTTGTCCGGGTGCGCCAGAGCCGCTGGGTCCTCGGCCGCGAGCGCCAGGCCGGTGCGCACGTCGGAGTCCAGGCGCCCGATCATGACGAGCTGCTCCTGGGTCGACCGGCGCTCGATGTCGCTCGCGTGCTCACCTACCGCGGCCCAGTCGCCGTAGACCGAGTCGAAGTCGCTGCGGCGATCGTCAGTGCGACCCTCGGTGTCGACGGTCGCGCTGAGGTCGGTGCGGCCGCCCGCGTTGGTGGCGGCGAAGGCGTCATAGCCGGTGTCGGGTTCCTGCCAGGGCAGCCCCGCGGGCCGCCGGCCCTCGACAGCCAGTCCGCTCGGGTCGGAGAGAGCTGCGACGTGCGGTTGCACCCGTGGGTCGATCCACGGGTCGAACCTGGTGACGAACTCCGGGTGGACCGTGAGCCGCTCGCGCAGGGTGAACCCCGCGGCCGCCGTGAGGCGGGCGAGCACGTCGAGCTGCGGCCACGGTCGCTCCGGGTTGACGTGGTCAGGTGTCAGGGGTGACACGCCGCCCCAGTCGTCGACCCCGGCGCGGAGCAGCAGCGCCACCTCGTCGATGTCGGTGAGGTTGGGCGGTGCCTGCACACGCATGCGCGGGCCGAACAGCAGGCGTGCGACGGCGATCGTGGCGAGGTAGTCGTCGAGCGGGAGGTCGCCGTCACCTCGCATCGCGGTGTCCGGCTTGGAACGGAAGTTCTGGACGATGACCTCCTGTACGTGGCCGTATTCCCGTGCCACGTGGCGAATGTCGAGGATCGACTGCACTCGTTCGCGCGGCGTCTCGCCGATCCCGACCAGGATCCCGGTGGTGAACGGCACGGCCTGGCGGCCGGCGTCGGAAAGGACGCGGAGGCGCACGACGGGGTCTTTGTCCGGGCTGCCGTGGTGCGGGGCTCCCGGAGTCGACCAGAGCCGGGTGGCCGATGTCTCGAGCATCATCCCCATGCTCGGCGCGACCGGCTTGAGCCGACCGATGTCCTCCCATGACATCACGCCGGGGTTGAGGTGCGGGAGGAGGCCGGTCTCCTCGAGCACCCGGATCGCCATGGCACGGACGTAGGAGAGCGTGTCGTCGTAGCCATGCGTGTCGAGCCACTCGCGCGCCGCGGGCCAGCGGTCCTCGGGTCGGTCGCCCAGGGTGAAGAGCGCCTCCTTGCAGCCGAGAGCGGCTCCCTGGCGAGCGATGTCGAGGACCTCGTCGGGCGTGAGGAAGAGGCCGTGCCCGTCGCGACGCAGCGATGCCGGGTCGGTGGCGAACGTGCAGTAGTGGCAGCGGTCGCGACACAGCCTGGTCAGGGGGATGAACACCTTGCGGCTGTAGGTGATGACACCCGGGCGCCCGGCACCTTCGAGTCCTCGGTCGCGGACTCCGGAGGCGAGGTTCAGGAGACGCTCGAGCTCGTCGCCACGGGCAGCCAGCAGCGCCGTGGCCTCGTCGAGGTCGAGCGCGACACCGCGGGCGGCCCGAGCGAGCGCGCGTGCAGTCTCGGCCGGCGTCGGCAGCGTCTCGTCCTCAGCGCACGGGGCAGCCATGCCCTCGACCTTATGTCGGCCCGGCACCAGCGCAGGAGAAGGGGGTGACAGGATCGGCGCCATGCGCATCACGGTCCTGGCGGGCGGAATCGGCGGGGCCCGATTCACCCGCGGCCTGCTGCACCACCTGCGCACGGCGGCGCCCGGTTCCGAGGTGACCGTCATCGGCAACACCGGTGACGACATCCGACTCTTCGGCCTGCAGATCTGCCCCGACCTCGACACGGTGATGTACTCCCTCGGCGACGGCATCAGCGTCGAGCGCGGCTGGGGACGCGAGGACGAGACCTTCACGATCAAGGAGGAGCTGGCGGCGTACGGCGTGCAGCCCGGCTGGTTCGGGCTCGGTGACCGGGACACGGCCACCCACCTGGTCCGCTCGCAGATGCTCGCCGGCGGGTATCCGCTCTCCGCCGTGACGTCGGCTCTGTGCGAGCGCTGGCAGCCCGGGGTGCGCCTGATCCCGATGAGCGACGACCGCGTGGAGACGCACGTGATCGTCGACGGCGACGAGCCCGGGACGCGACGGGCGATCCACTTCCAGGAGTGGTGGATCAAGCATCGCGCCGCTCTCCCCGCCCACGGTTTCGTCCTTGTGGGAGTCGACGTCGCCAAGCCGGCACCCGGTGTGCTGGAAGCGATCTCCGACACCGACCTGCTACTGCTGCCGCCGTCCAACCCCGTCGTGTCGATCGGCACGATCCTGCAGGTGGCGGGCATCCGTGACGCCGTCCTTGCGACGACTGCGCCAGTGGTCGGGGTATCACCCATCGTCGGTGGCGCGCCGGTGCGCGGCATGGCCGACGCCTGCCTGTCGGCCATCGGCGTCGAGACGTCGGCCGCCGCAGTGGCCCGTCACTACGGCGCGCGCCAACCCACCCCAGGTGGCGGCGACGCGGCGGGGCTGCTGGACGGCTGGTTGGTGCACGCGGCGAGCGATGCCGGAGCGGTGCACGAGCTCACCCCGCTCGGGATCGCCACTCGCGCCGTGCCGCTGCTCATGACCGACCTTGATGCCACAGCCGAGATCGCTGCGGCGGCGATCGACTTGGCGGAGAGCGTCCGCCGATGACCGCGCAGCAGCCGACGACGACCGTGATGGTCGTCGCTGTCCACGGCGTCCCGGAGATCGTCACCGGTGACGACCTGGGTGCGCTCGTGTCGCCGCTGCTCGCCGAGGTGCGGTGGCCGGACGGGTCCACGGGTCTGCGCGACGGTGACATCGTCGTCGTCACGAGCAAGGTCGTGAGCAAGGCAGAGGGCCGCATCGTCGACGCCGACGACCGCGAGGCCGCCATCACCGCGGAGACGGTGCGGGTCGTGGCCACCCGGAGCACACCCCGTGGGATCACCCGCATCGTGGAGACCACGCACGGACTCGTCATGGCGGCCGCTGGTGTCGACGCGTCCAACACGCCACGCGGCACGGTGCTCCTGCTGCCGGTCGACCCGGATGCGAGTGCCCGGAGCCTCCGAGCCGCATTCATCGATGCGTCGGGGGCGAACGTCGGAGTCGTCGTCACCGACACCCTGGGGCGCGCCTGGCGGGAAGGGCTCACCGACGCCGCCATCGGCGCCTCCGGTGTGGCGGTGCTCGATGATCACCGGGGCCGTCAGGACTCTCACGGCAACACGCTCGAGATGACCATCACGGCCATCGGTGACGAGATCGCGTCGGCCGTGGATCTCGTGGCGGGCAAGGCATCTGGCGTCCCGGTGGCAGTGGTCCGCGGGCTGTCGGCCCACGTCGTCGACGGTGCCGGTCCCGGTGCCCGCGCCCTGGTGCGCCCCAGTGGCGACGACCTGTTTCGTCTGGGCACTGCCGAGGCGCTCGCGCAAGGTCGACGAGAGGCGGTGCACCTGCGGCGTACCGTCCGGTCCTTCACCGCCGAGGACGTCGGGCTCGACGCCGTGCACCGTGCCGTCGCCGCCGCCGTCACCGCACCGAGCCCCCATCACACGACGCCGTGGCGCTTTCTGCTGCTGCGCGACGAGACCCGCGACCGGCTGCTCGACGCGATGGCGGCACGGTGGGCGGCCGACCTGCGTTCCCTCGACCGCTTCGACGACGCATCGGTCGCGAAGCGCCTGCACCGCGGTGACGTGCTGCGGTCGGCACCGGTAGTCGTGCTGCCGTTCCTCGAGCTCGAGGGGGCTGCGCACGCCTACCCCGACGAGGCCCGCCGCGGCCACGAGCGCGACCTGTTCCTCGTCGCCGGTGGAGCGGCAGTCCAGAACCTGCTCATCGCTCTCGCAGCCGAGGATCTGGGCTCCGCCTGGATCTCGAGCACACTGTTCTGCCCCGACGTCGTGCGCGACGTGCTCGACCTGCCGTCGAGCTGGCAGCCCCTTGGTGCCGTTGCCGTCGGACATCCCGCGGACTCCCCCGCGACCCGCGAGGGCCGGGACCCCATCGACTTCCTCCGCACGATCTGACGCAGTTTGCCCATCGACCTGAAGGAGTGCAGTGGACGACGTGACCGCACTGACGCCGGTGCTGGTGGCGGTCGGCGCCCGCTATGACCACACAGCGATCGCGGGACCGTCGCTCGCCCCGCTCGTGACCTTCTGGCGGGACATGATGGGCGGGACCTACCTCTACGGCGAGCTCCTGCCGATCGGTGCGGTCACCGCCGTGTTCGCGCTCGGCGACGGCAAGATCGAGCTGATGGCGCCGTCGCCCGGCTCCACGTTCTTCGACCGGTTCTTCGCCGCCACCGGCGGCCGGGGCGGGCCGCACCACCTGACCTTCGGCGTCGACGACCTCGATCGGGCGGTCGCCGTGCTCGACTCCCACGGCATCGCGCACTTCGGCCTGCACCACGACCCGACGGGGATGTGGTCCGAGGTCTTCATCCACCCGCGCAGCAACGGCGGCACCTTGGTGCAGCTCGCCGTCATCGGCGACTTCAGCCCACTCATCACCAAGTCCCTCGACGACCTCCTGGCCCTCGCCCGCTGACCCCTCCACCCCTGGCCCGGGTGCTGCGGGGCCGACAGCAAGCGACGGACCCCCCACGACGCCCAGGTGGGCGGTGGGGGTCCGTCGGCGAGCTGGGTCAGGCAGGCTGGCGCTCGAGGGTGAACGTCGTGACCTCGGTCGGTCGTTGGTCGCTCGACCGGAGCTCGGTGCAGAGGTCGGACACCGACAGGTGCCGGAACGCGGGCTGCGGCGGATCGATCAGTCGCACGGCCGCCTGGCCGTTCGAGGTGCGGGTGCGAACGGCGAGCTGGCCGCAGTCGCACACCAGCCATCGTGGATCCTCGTGCGCGTAGAACATGTGCTCGTGGCTCCCACCCAACACCTGTGTGCCTCCCCTGCCTCACGGACCCCGAGTCCCCTAGTAGCTGGAACGGTAGAGCACGTGTTGCAGGTGTTGCACGCAGGCGCGACAGATCGGCCGAAGTTCGGCGATGACATCGTTGCCATCCCCGCAGCTGCTCGGATTTCGGACGTCGGGACGGTGCTCCAACATTCACCTACATGCTGCGAAAGTCCCTGGGGCTGTAGCGAGGACCGCGCGCGGGCCGCGAGATCCCGGTCATCTCGACGAGGCGCACCACGCGCCCGCGATGACCCTGCCAGGGCGCTAGCACCTCGGCCAACCGGTCATCCGTACCATCAGTCTCTGATGTAAGCGCGTACACAACGTTCTTGGCGACGTGGAAATCACCGAAGCTCACGGCGTCAGGGTCTCCCAGGGATCGCGACGCGACCTCCGCGGAGGTCCACCCCCCGACCCCTGGAACCGCGTGCATGCGGGCACGTGCATCCGCGTGGCTCAGGTCGTCGCACTGCTCGAGCCGGCCGGCGTAGGACACCACCCGCATCACGGTGGCCGCCCGCGAGCCATCGACGCCGGCGCGGTGCCACTCCCACGACGGCACGAGGGCGAGGACCTCCGGCAGCGGGAAGACCCTCATGCCCTCGGGTGCGGGGCCAGGAGCGGGCTCGCCGTACGCCGTCAACAGCCAGCGCCAGGCCCGTCGGGCCTCGAGCCCCGTCACCCGCTGCTCGATCACCGCCGCGACGAGCGTCTCGAGGACGCAGCCGACCGCCGGTGTGCGCATCCCGGCGCCGACCCGACGCCACTGCTCGGCAACCAACGGATGGTGCGAGGGGTCGAACGACGACACATCGTCACCCGCACCCAGCATGCGCGGCAGCCGGTCGGCGGCCCAGGTGGCACCTGGCCCCCACGAGGTCGACGTCACGATGTCGTCGGTCGCGACGAGTCGCTGGGTGGCAGGACCATCGGGGGTGCGCATCGTGCGCCACAGCGCTCGCGCGTCGTCACGGTGAAACGCAGGGTCTCCCGATCCTCGACGCAGCGAGCCGAGCGTGTGACCCAGGCTCACGGGCCAGCCCGGACGCCACACCCGCGTGAGGCCCGCACTCATGACCCCACGCTCTCACGCCCTCGAGCTACTGCCCGAATCCCGGGATTCACTGCGCACAACTATGGAATCGGCAGTAGCTCGGGGGCCCTCAGCGGTCGGAGGAGAAGCGGACGGCTGTCTCGCCGAGGGCGACGCCGGGCCAGACCCGGGCTCCGCGTACGAGCTCGTTGCCGGGGCCGATCATCGCGCGGTCACCGACGACGACGCCATCGAGGAACGCACCGGCGCCGATGATCGCACCCGACCCGATGACCGAGTCGCGCACGTGCGCGCCGGAGGCGACCATCGCGCCGTCGAACAGCGACGAGCCGTCCACGACAGCGCCTGACCCGACTGTCGCACCGGCACCGACACAGGTGCCGCCGGTGAGGACGGCGTCGGGCTCGACCTCCGCACCCGGCAGCACGAGGAAGTCGCCGACCGGTCCCGGCAGCGCCGGGCTCGGTGCGAGGCCGGTGACGAGGTCACGCGATCCTTGGACGAACGCGAGCGGCGTGCCGAGGTCGAGCCAGTAGCCCTCGTCGACGAAACCGGTCACCGTCGCGCCGGCCACAAGCAGGCCCGGGAAGGTCTCCCGCTCGACCGACACCGGACGCCCGATCGGGATCTGGTCGATGAGCGAGCGCCGGAAGACGTAGCAGCCGGCATTGATCTGGTCGGTCACGCACTCCTCTGCCGTCGCCGGCTTCTCGAGGAACTGCAGCACTCGGCCGTCGTCGTCGGTCGGGACGAGGCCGTAGGCGCGCGGGTCCTCGACCCGCGTGAGGTAGAGCGAGACGTCGGCATCGTCGGCGCGCCAGCGCTTGACCTGACCGGCGATGTCGTGGCCGGAGAGGATGTCGCCGTTGAAGACGAGGACCGGCTCGTCCGGCCCGCTCTCGAGATACGGCGCTACATGACGGATCGCGCCGCCCGTGCCCATCGGCACGTCTTCCGTGACGTAGACCAGCTCGACGCCGAACCGGGACCCGTCACCGAAATAGGCCGAGAAGACCTCGGGCTTGTACGACGTCCCGAGGATGACCCGCGTGACGCCCGCCTCGCGGGCCCGCGCTATCTGGTGCTCCGTGCACGGCACACCCGCGACGGGCAGCATCGGCTTGGGCGTGGTCACGGTGAGCGGACGCAGACGCGTTCCCTGCCCACCGACAAGAAGGACGGCTTCGAGCACGCCTGAGTCTCCCACATGGGTGCGGTGGGCCACGCCGTACGTTGGGGGGATGACAGTCCTGACCGTCCGTGCAGCCCTCGCGGCGCTGCTCGCAGGCGACGCCGCGCAGCCGCTCGTGACCTACCTCAGCGTCGACGGCGCACGCACGGAGCTGTCGGTGCGGACGTTCGAGAACAACGTCGCCAAGGCGGCCAACCTGCTCCGAGACGACGCCGACGTGACGGCCGAATCGCTGGTGGCCCTTCGACTCCCGCTGCACTGGCAGGCGAGCGTCTGGCTCGGCGCCTGCGCGATGACGGGGTGCACCGCCTGGCTCGAGGGCGACCCGGCCGACCACGCCGTCGAGGTCGCGGTCCTCAGCCGGCACACCCTCGACTCGGCGCAAGCACCGATCACGCTCGCCACGTCGCTTCACCCGTTCGGTCTCCCGTTCACCGTCCCCCTCCCGACCGGCGTGCTCGACGCGGCCCTGGAGGTGCGGGTGCACGGTGACCGCTTCACGCCCTATGACGACGTGACCGGCGACTCGCCGTGGCTGCGGCTCGGCGACCGCACGTGGACCCAGTCCGCGGCTCTCGAGGACGCGGCAGTCCTCGCGTCGTCCCTCGGCCTGATGAGCGGTGGACGACTGCTGTGCACCCGGGGCCTCGACGAGGTCTCGGCGCTCGCCCTGCTCGCCGTGCCCCTCACGGTCGGCGGCTCCGTGGTGCTCCTCGACGCGACAGGGCTCGACGTCGCGGGGATCGCAGCAGTCGCCGAGCGGGAGCGCTGCGACGCCGTCCTGAGCTGACAGCGACGAGCAGGGACGAAGTGTCAGGCGCGCCGGGCTGCCGTCACGACGGCTGCCGCAACTCCCGGTGTCGACACGACCGTCGTGATCCCGCGCTGCAGGAAACCCGATGCAGTTGCGGGCAGCCCGGTCGTCACGACGACCAGGGGTGCGCCGGGCGCCGACAGGAGGGCCCTGGTGGCGCCCGTCGATGTCGTCAGGACGAGTCGCCTCGGAGTGGTCGCGCCGAGGGTTGCGAGGACGTTCGACGACACCTCGATGGAGTTCGCACCGGTCACCCGTACGCTCCCCTTCCACGCCGCGAAGATCACGCTCGCGACCGACGCCGTCGACCCGACCACGCTGGTGCGCACCGGCCTCAGCGCACCGAGATACGTGGCCACGGCGGGTGCCGCGCGGCTGCCGCCGGGCACGACGACGAACGCCCGACGCGAGGCCGACGCCGTCGCCGATGCGAGCACGGAGCCGAGCGGGTCCGTGGCCGACGACACCATGGCCTGCGTGCCAGTACGCAGCCCGAGCTGTCCTGCGACCGTGACCGACACGTCGGACACGGTCGCCCCGGCATAGCGGGTGACCGAGGGGCTCAGCGCCGTGAGCGAGGCAACCACCGCAGCCGGAACGTCGGCGGTCGTCCCGACGATGTGGATCCGAGATGCTCTGCGCCTCAGCAGCTCTGCGCGCGTCGCGGTCGGCACGCCGGTCGGCTGCACGAGCAGCACCGGCCAGCCCTTCTGCGCACCGAGGTTCTGCGCCACCGCCATCAGCACCGGAGATGCGGCGGGAGCGATGACGACGTCGGCCGACGTCACGGCGGAGGCGACACGCACCGCACTGGTGATCGGGTCACCGGTCGCACTCTCGAGCGCCCGCCAGACCCACGTGCTCGGCAGGGCGAGGCGGGTGCGCAGCACCTCGCCGGTGATCGAGGAGCTCACGCCCTTCGACGACCATGCGGTGGCAACCTTGACGCCGCCGGCTGCGGTGCGCACGGAGAGGTCGATGCGTACGACGTCGGCAAGCCCGAAGGCAGCGGCGACCTGCACCTGGGTGCGCACCTGCGGCGACCACTGCGACCACGGCACCGACGGGTCCATGCTCCAGTGGTCGTCGACCGACTGCACATAGGCGAGCGGAGTCACCCAGACGTCCTGCGACGACTGGGTGGAACCGCCCGAGGCGGAGAAGTAGAACGCGGTGATCGGTCTGCCGCCGGACAGCACCGCCCGACCGGTCGACGCGGAGGCGATCGTGGCGAAGACCGCCGCACGCCACGCCGACCCCATCGGTCCCGACTCCTTCGCCCAGCCCGCGAAGGTCTGGTCGAAATAGGGGCCCTTGCCGCTGTCGACCTGGCACCGGCAGGCAGCGCGCATCCCCCCCGTGCCGTACTTCGACAGGGCATAGGACCGGGCCGCGAGCACCTGCGCCTGCAACGCGGAACGGGGCCACGACGACGACATCTCGCTGATGCCGAGGAGATACTCGTCGTGGATGCGCAGCGAGTTGACGACCTCGAGGGTGTTCGGTGATGCCGCAGTTGCCGCGATGTCAACGGTGCCATAGCGATAGCGGTGACCGGAGGACTTCAGACCCGTCACGGTCGACGCGACATCGAGGAGGGTCGCGCCGGTGCCGGCCTTGCCCGGCGAGCGCGTACCCGCCCACCGGATGCTCACGTCGCGCCCGGTGCCGACAGTGGTCGTCCCGCCCTTGCCAGTGCGCCGCACGGTGACGACCCCTGCCTTTGCGGTGACCGTGAAGACGTCGGTCACGCCACCGACGACAGGCAGCTTCCCTGCGACCGTGACCTCGACCCCACCACCCTTGGCGGCGAGCGACTCGGTGCGCAGCACCACGGTCGGGCTGAGGTGCGCGATGTTGACGCGGATGTTTGCGGTGTCGGCGACTGAAGCCACGGTCGTGCCGGTGTAGTAGTGCTGCGCGATCTGGGTTCCGGTGAATCCCTCGAGCGCCATACCTCGAGCGCCGTACTGCGACAGGCCCACGCCGTGCCCAAAGCCGCTGCCGGAGAATGAGAAGCTGGCGGGGACCACGAGCACGACCGGCGGCTGCGGTGCCGGCGGCGTGCCCGGGGTGGGGGGTGTCGGAGGCGGTGGCGTGACACTCGTGCGAGTGCCGATCGAGGAAGCGAATGCCGCGAGAGCCGAGTCGCCCCACGTGCCCACGGCCAGCACCTGGATCACGTCGGCGTGAGCCGCGATCCAGGTGACCACCGGGGTCGTGGACGTCGACGAGGTCGTGAGCAGCACCGGTCGGAGGGCGCCGGCCGCCACCGCTCGCCAACCGACCGCGCCGACCTTCGTCACCATCACCCGTGCGGCCGACGGCGCGAGCAGGTCGGCGAGCGCTCTGGAGGTGGTTGCATCGTCGGCACCCGCGACGCGAACACCCGCCGGGAGCGAGGCGACGACGGC
Organism: Candidatus Nanopelagicales bacterium; assembly: GCA_025351185.1. GTDB lineage: Bacteria > Actinomycetota > Actinomycetes > S36-B12 > CAIYMF01 > Longivirga. The sequence continues at coordinate 2,306 of JANXWJ010000282.1, read as the reverse complement.
GTCAGAAGCCTGAGCGCGAGGCGCGACCACGACGACGGATGTGATCGAGAGCCGTGCGACGGCCGCGATGGTCGCTGCCGGGAGAGTGGCAGGACCGAGCACGAGGAGCGGACGACCCGCAGCAGCAGCATCGGCCGCGGCGACGGTGGCGAGATCGAGCGACGACCCCGCGTCGAAGGAGACACCGACGGCAGAGCCGGTGACGCCCATCGCGTCCGCGACGGCTCCAGCGGTCGAAGCGCGGTCGACTCCGACGAGACGCACGATCGTCGTGACGCCGCGAGCACGCAGCGCGGTCTCCACCGCGGGCGTGATCTGCGTGGCGCTGCCCACGAGATAGACCGTGGTCACCTTGCGGGCCGTGATGTCCGCGGCAACGACCGCCGGGAGCGACGACGGTGTCGTCAGCAGGCGCGGCGCAGCCTTGACCGCGGCGAGCGGAGCAGCGAGCAGGGCCTCGGGAAGGCCGGCGTCGTCGCCCGGCGCGAGGACGACAGTGCGCGACGTCGGAGCGACGAGACGACCTGTCTCGACGGCGGCGGCGTACCTCTCGGTCGACGCGAGCCGGGCGGCCTGAGCGCATGGGCCGAGCGGAGAGGTTGCTGTTGCGGTGATGACCGAGCGGAGCTCGGCGGGATATGCCTGCTGCGCACCGTGGCTCGCCGACAGCACGAGGCGATAGGTGCCGGGGAGCGCGGGCCTGCCGTCGCTGCGCTTCTGGTCCCAGGCGATCGCGAGTGCGCCGGCCGAGTTCTGCGTCCCCGAGAGCACGCGCACCGGCGCGTCCTGACAGATCGAGAAGACCTCGAGCTTCCACGAGACCGCTGCGGTGGTGGTGGCCGTGAGGGTCGGGCCGGTGCCGGCATAGGGGACGACTGACGGAGCGACGACAGGATTGAGCAGCTGGGTGCCCATCAAGGTCTTGGCGAGGGCACGGATGCGCGGCACGTACTGCTCGAGATAGCGGCCCGGGCAGGCAGTCGATCCGATGTCTCGGTGCCCGGAGATGACCGGGACCGTCGCCTTCTGACCGACGGCATAGCGCGACGTGCCGGCCGCACTGTCGGAGACGAGGGTCGCGGTGCCCATGGGGTCGCGGTGGTTGAGTGCGAGCTTCCACGCCATCAGCTTTGCGATCGCTGTGACGATCGCGTCGGCCGCAGACGCGGGCGGGTTGTAGGTGTCGAAGTTTCCGATGGCCGAGACCGCGAACGTGTTCTGGTTGAAGCCGGCGGTGTGACCGCCGAGCACATTGCGGTCCAGGCCGCCGGCTCGACCTTCGTACAGACGGCCGTAGCGGTCGACCAGGACGTTGTAGGCGAGGTCGCTGTAGTGCAGGCCGAGGGTGTACCACGCGTACAGCGCACGCATCTGAGCCGTCGACTGTGCCGGGGTGTAGCTCGAAGTCGACGCGGTGTGGTGGACGAAGCCGACCTTGACCGGTCCGGTGTAGATCGGTCCTCGGCTGCGCAACGACTCGTCCGCGCCCCACTGCGCGCGGGTGATGATGGCCGGTCGTAGCGGGTCGCCGGCGGCCTGCGCGGTCGATGGAGGCGTCGGCTCAGCCGTCGCGTCGGCCGGTGAGCTCTGCGGGTCGACGAGGGTGATCTTGGCGTCGGTCGGGCGCCGGCCTCCGACCGAGTCGATGCGTACCTGCACACCGTCGGAGCCAGGTGCCGTCATCAGCGGCTCGGTGCCGGTGCGGAGGCTGACGTCCTGCGCCTCCAGCGAGTCGCTGTCCGGTCCGTGGTCTGCGACGACGTCGAGGCGCGACCAGTCGCTCCACGCGCCGTTCTCGTGCACGCGCACCTGCACGGTCGTGCCTGCGGGAGTCGTTCCGGTCCAGTCGACGCCGACGAGGGTGAACGGCGTCGTGATCGTGGCGACGGTGGCGACGGCCGGCGCGAGCACAGTCGCGAGGTTCACGCGGCTGGTCGGCACCGGATCGATCTCAGACACCGGCGCGATCGAGGTGCTGAGCCCCGCCGGGTCGATCCCCGTGAGCGCCACCTGCGTCACGACCGGGGTGACCGGTCGGATCGATGCCTGCGGGCCGGTGATCACGGGCAGGGCGACGACGGACGTGGCAACAGCGACGGCGACGGCACTCGCGACGGACCGGTGACCCCACCCCACGCGCGTGCCTCCTCCGGACGACATCAGGAGGCGCGATCGGCCGAGCGCGCATCTCTCCCCCTCACCCATCGGGGTGAACACCCCCCAACTTGACCCGCCCACCCCATCCGCCGAGCTCCGGACCTCGCGTGATCTTGGTCGTGTGGCTGTTTCCCGCGCCGGGAAACAGC
>JANXWJ010000252.1 GCA_025351185.1 Candidatus Nanopelagicales bacterium | reverse complement strand
CACCGTGTTACGCGCCAACCCCAACCGGCGAGCGATGGCCTTCACAGCCATCCCCTCCGACCGATGCAGGCGCCGGATCTCAGCCCATTCTTCCATCATGATCATTCCCTCACTGTGGCCGAGGGGGTCAACATTCACTCGTCACCAGGGGGTCAGTTTTCACGCGGCGTCGACATCGTGGGTGGCTAGTGGGTCACCGGCGTCGCGAGACACGTCCACGTCCGGCGGATGCCCGGAACCGAGGACCTGTGCCGCGACCTCCCGCATGTCCACCTGACGCCCGCGGGCCGCCAATTCCAGCACCGCGCGGGCCTCCGCCTCGGTGCAGCCGGTCGAGGCCATCACGATCCCAACCGCGATAGGCACCTCTTGGCCCTCCGCGGCGGCATCAGCGACCGCATCCGTGTCTTCGATCTGGCGGGCACTGCGCATAGCAACGCTGGCATGCGCCGCGAACAGAGCCCCCATCGCCACCGACGCAGACGTGAAAGCCCCGGTCGAGGTCGCGTACAGGTTCAGTGCACCCAGGGACCCCTCCTCGGTGAACAACCGGAACGACAACATGCTGCGCACCCCGGTCCGGCTCACCGCTCGCGGAGCGAAGAGTGGGAACCGCGTGTCGGTGGCCAGATCGTTCGCCCGGTACACCTCCTGATCCAACAGGCTGTCCACACCCGGGCCTTCCCGCGTCTCATACTGCACCTGGTCGACGCGCATCGGTGGCTCGTCGGTCGCGGCCACCGTCGTGAACTCCCACCCCAACACCGTCGTGATCGCGGCGTGCTGCGCCCCAGGCACCGAGGACACCGCGAAATCCACGATGCGCTGCAACGTCGCGGCCGGATCATCATCACGGTGCAAGTCGCGGGCAAGATCAGCGAACAACGCCGCCACCACCAACTCCCCGGTCAGCTCCAACACCGGCATGCCACCACCCGGCTCCGCCGCTACCGGGTCACCCAACGCCCCGACACTCACCTCGACCATCCCTTTCCCACTTCACCGGCGGGCATGGGCACCGCACCGTTCGCCCTAGCCCTAACAGGGCGAAACGCTACTGCGCGCCGCCGCCGCAAGGTGCGCAAACCCACGTAAGCCCGACGTCGCTATCGGGGTCTGACGTGCCCGGGTCCAACTCGACAAGGCAACTCAGGGATCCCCGCGGGGCTGGCCGGGCGCGGGGCGCTGCCGACCCTGACGAGGGCGCCCGCTCGCACCCTTCAGCCCGTGTCAATTCGGGGGTTCAGGCGGCTCGTCGGAGCCCCCGTGGCGGGAGGCGACCGCCACGATTTCCGCCCCCCTACGACCCTCGGGCTGGACCAGGCCACTGTCCGCCTCCGGAAGAGCACGCAAAGACCTTTGATGCCAACACCGCCTGCGTCGCGGGTTTGCCACGGTTAGGGTCGGGTATCGCGACTCCATGACTCCACGAGCATCCCCGGCCGCCGTTGCTTTTACCCCCCTGGACGGCCGCAGCGACACCGGCGGAAGCGTCGCTCGGCCTCGACAACGTTGGTTGAACCAATCCTTGGGCGAGACCGGTCAGCCCCATGCAGAGTTCACGATCTGGGCCCTCGAGCAACTGAGGCGCAACGTGATACCCGCCGAGCACAGGACGGCACTCGTCGCCGAGATGCGGCACTGGCTCCGAGTCGCCCCTATCAGGCAGCCACGTTCCTCAGCCCTCAACCCTCAACTTTCGGCCGCGGACCGGCGGGCGGCCTCCTGACGACCGGGCGGGCCCGCACGTAGTTCGATTCGGTGCTGCCGTCGCGCTCTTCTGCGAGCACACCGAGGCCACCCGTCACCTGCTGTGGGTGATGAGCGACCGTGGGATCCCCCGCTCCTACCGGACCACGGAGGGATCCGGCGTTCACACCTTCCGGCTCATCAACGCCGAGGGTGATACGGCCCTGGTGAAGTTCCACTGGAAGGCCCTCGCTGGAGTGCATTCTCCGGTGTGGGGAGAGGTTCAGATCGCTGCCGGCGTCGACCCGGACTTTCACCGCCCTGAGCTCTCCGAGGCGATCGCCTCGCAGCGATTCCCGCAGTGGGAGCTCGGGGTGCAGGTGATGGCGGACGACGGCACCGAGACCTTCGAGGGGATTTCGAACACGACTGCCGGACGCCGACATGCCGCAGGGTCGCGAACCACTCGGGCGTCGCGAAGCTGCTGTGCCACGCTTCCACGGCATGCGGGATCCGGTGGGGTGCAGTTCCGCTCGATCCAGGCCCGAACCGCCCTGGTCGCCGTGCGGACGCCGGGGCGTCGTGCCGACACGGTGTCTTGAGGCAGCGATTGCAGGAAGTCGCGGAGGATCTCGGGATTGAATGCCACATCCTCGTGCGGCCGCAACAGGGCACCAGCTTCTCCTCGAGGGCAAGCACAACGGATGCGAGGACGTCGGCCAACGGCTCCGGGACGTCGACCAACCGCCTGACGTGCATGATGAGCCGTCCGCCCTTGACGGCGAACACCGTGCCGGGCCCCGTCTGCTCGCGCCACGCCTGATGGGTGGCCGGTCGTCGCTGCGATGAGAACGGCGCGCTGGCCCCGTCGCTGCGCAGGTGCTCCGCGGCCTATTCGAGTTCTCGACGCTGCACGAGACCCTCGGGATACAAGTCGCCGCGCCGTCGGGTGGGCCCAGCCGGGCGGACCGGTCAGCGATTCACCGCCGACTCCTGCAGCCCCCGTCCGTGACGACGTCGACGCCATTTCGCTGACGAGTGCACCCGAACTCCGTCGCCCACGCGGCATGACGCTCCTCCGGTGCCGCGTCGGAGTTTCGATCGCAGGTGGCGGGGTAGCCGAGTTCCATCGCGGTCGACCGGCCGGTAAGGGCAAGACTTACGGGGTTTCGCAGCAGATGGGCCGGTGGACCCGCGCGCCGCCGCGATACCAACCGGCCGCGACCGGCAACGCGCGCCCAAGATCAGGCCGGCTCGTCGTCCGAGTCCTGGCCCCGACCGCCCCAGCGGAGACAGACCATCGGATGCCCGCACGTCATCCAGTCGAGCGTGCCGCGGGCCGTGTCGAGTCGGGCCAGGATCGCGGTGGCGAATCACGGCCGATCGCTGAAGGTGCGCGCGGCGGCGGCGATCCGAGTGGCCAGCCCTGGGCGGTCGTCTCCTTCACGAGGCCCATGACGGTGGGCACCGACCAGAAGCGAGGCGAGCACGGCACTGGCCAGACCGTGCCCCACCGTGTCGAGCACGACGAGGTCCAGCACGCCGGAGTTGTCGGCATTGTCGAAGCAGTCACCACCGACCTCGTACGCAGGCTCCAGCAACCCGGCGATCGTCATGCCCGCAGCTGCGAACGAGATCGGTGGCAGCAGCGACCACTGCATCTCTGCCGCGAGCCCCATGTCTCGTTGACGTCGCAGCAGGTGGGGAAGGTCGGTGTACTGCGTGCTGGCGAGCAGCAGGGCAGCGGCAGCGAGGCCCAGCTCGGTGACCAGGAACTCGATCTGGTCGTCTCATGCCGGAAGAGTCATGGCCAGGACGCCGAGGCGATTGGACTGTCCGGTCACCGGCACCCACACCTGCCAGCCGTCGTCGTGCTCTGCCGCGACCACGGCCGACGAGGTGAAGCCACGGCCGGCCATTGACCCGACGAGGGACGCCGAGTCGGCCTCCTCCCTGGTCTCAGGACAGCGAAGTGTGGTGTCAGCACGACGTGGCCGTAGTCGATGAGAACAGCGCGACATCGCGGCCACCGATCCCAAGACCCAGGCGGCGAGAGTCTCGACGAGCCGTCCGACTCCGCGCTCTGGTGCGCGAGAAGGAGTCACGTCACCGGTCGATGGCGGGAGTGCATGGTCACAGGTAACGTGCGCCCCCGGGGCCACCTCATTTTCGTCGGGGCGACGTGCGGGAGGGGGCGCACTGGCCCGGCTCGACCAGCGCGACTCAGCCAGGAGGGATCACATGACTGATGCAGACTGCGACATCGTCGTGAGCTTCGACTTCGATGCCGAAGAGGTATGGATCGGGGAGGACCCCGCCAACGCCGGTCGCCCGGGGACGCTGTCACAGGGCACGTACGGCGCCAAGGTCGCGGTGCCGCTGCTGCTCGACATGCTCGGCAGGCTCGACCTGCCGGCGACCTTCTTCGTGCCAGGACGCGTGGGCGAGCGCCACCCGGCGCGGGTCGAGCAGATCGTCGCCGCCGGACACGAGATCGCACACCACGGCTTCACCCACACGGCGCCCACGAGGTTGTCGCCGGACGAGGAGGAGGCGGAGCTCGTACGCGGTCGTGACGTGCTGACCGCCCTCGGCGGCCAGGTCGTCGGCTATCGATCGCCATCGTGGGACTTCAGCCCCGTCACTCTCGACCTGCTGGTGCGTCACGGATTCCGCTACTCCTCCAACCTGATGGACGACGTGCGGCCCTATCGCCACAGTGCGCACGACATCGTGGAGCTGCCGGTGCACTGGACGCTCGACGACGCACCGCACTTCTGGTTCAGCGGCGCATCCTGGACGAAGACGATCCGGACGTCGGCCGAGGTCCGAGCACTGTGGGAGGAGGAGTTCCTCGGCATCAAGGCACTCGGCGGGCTCTTCATGCTCACCCTGCATCCCCAGATCATCGGCCGGCCCGGTCGCCTGATGATGCTCGAGTCATTCCTCACCTGGCTGCGTGACCAGCCCGGCGCGCGCTTCAGCACCGCCGCCCAGATCGCGGCGTCGGTCGCCTGACTCGCGACCCGACGACTCACCTCAGCCGAGCAGAAGGATGTTGTGATGTTCCCTCACGTCCGCACGTCGGGCAGCGCACACGAACGCGGCCGGCAGTACGGAGCGATGGCAGCGGCCCAGGTCCGACGAAGCATCAAGGCCTACGCGAACCTGTTCGAGCACTATGCGCGCTGGGACTGGGAATCGGTGAGCCGGGAGGCGCAGCGATTCATCGCCCCGATCGAGGAGTTCGGTCCGCAGTACCTCGAGGAGATGCGGGGGATAGCCGCCGGTGCCAGTGTCGAACTCCTCGACATCGTGGCCATCAACGTCCGAACCGAGGTGATGTACGCCGCGAAAGCCCGGTCAGCGGCGGCGGTGCTTCCCCACCTCGAGTGCACCTCCTTCGCAGCCGTACCCGACGACGGCAGACCCGTCCTCATCGGTCAGAACTGGGACTGGAAGACGCACGCGTCCGATACGACCGTGGTGCTGCAGTGCGCACCCGATGACGGTCCCCGCTTCGTCACAGTGGTCGAAGCAGGCCTGCTCGCCAAGACAGGCCTCAACGAGCACGGCCTCGGCGTGGCGACCAACGCACTGGCGAGCGACAGGGACACAGGCGATGCGGGGGTGCCCTACCACGTTCTTCTACGGGCGCTCCTGGCCGCCGAGTCTGCACCTGCGGCTCTCGCCACTCTGCAGAGGCCGATCCGGTCCTCCTCGGCCCACTACCTGCTGGCCCACCGCGACGGGCTGGCCCTGAGCGTCGAGGCGCTGCCTGGCAGCTTCAACCAGCTCTACACCGCCGCACCCGACGACGACGGGATGCTCCTGCACACGAATCATCTCATCCACCCGCGCATCCCCGGGGTCGACGTCGGTCTGTGGCTCATGCCCGACAGCCCATTCCGGCTCCAGCGCGCCCGCCAGTTCCTGCGTCAGCACGACCCGCACGATGCATCCACCTACGAGCAGCTTCTCGCCGATCACGTCGGGCACCCGTCCGGTGTGTGCTGCCATCCGGTCGCCGACGCCATCCCCGCCCAGCAGGACGCCACGATCTTCAGCATCGTGATGGACCTGGAGGCACTCTCGGTCAGGCTCACCGACGGACCGCCGTGCGCGGGACCGTTCAGAAGCCTCGACTCGGAGTCGTTCCTCTCTGGCCGCGAGAACCCGGCATGACACGACGGGGACTGCCGGCCGGACGAGCACTGTCGCTCACCGACCTCGGTGCGCGAGTGCCGCAGCCGATGAAGCCAGCCGCGCGGCGGCTGCGCGATGTCGCCCAGGGGACGTGGCCAGCTGCGGTGGCCGACTGGCGTCTTTCGCGGACGACGCGGCACCCCGAGACGTTCGCCGAGAAGGTTCTCTATCGCAGCGCTTTCGATCGGCGCCCGATCCTGACCCGGCTCGTCGACAAGGTCGCTGTGCGTGACTACGTGACCGACCGGCTCGGCGCAGGGCACGTGCCCGACCTGATCGGGGTCTACGGCTGCGTTGGCTCAGTGCCGTGGAGGTCGCTGCCGCGCGAGTTCGTGGTCAAGGCGTCACACGGATCCGGCGCGGTCGTGGTGGTCTGGGACGGCGCACCCGTGGCGGCGCGGCTGCCCGCGTCGGCTCGGTTCGTGGGCTGGGACCGGTACGGGATCCGCCCGGAGCACGCCGCTCCGGCACGGTTGCAGTCGCTCGCGGAGAAGTGGCTCACCCTCGACTACCACCACGGTCCCGGCAGGCTGCCCGAGTGGGCCTACCGCGACGTACCTCCCCACATCATGGTCGAGGCCGTGGTCCCCGGTGAGGGCGCTGCGCTACCGGTCGATTACAAATGCTTCGTCTTCGACGGCGTCTGTCGGCTCTTCTACGTCGTCAGCGGCCGCTTCGCCGATCATCAGATCGCCGTCTTCAACGCCGCCGGAACCCCCGCTGGTGTCCACGTGGTGCACCGCCGACCGGCTGCCGTGCCTGCACTGGCTGACAACTGGCGCGAGATCATCGCGGCCGCTGAGGAGCTAGGTCGAGGTCTCGACTTCGCGCGCGTCGACACGTATCCGACGCCCGGCGGGTTCGTGGTGGGCGAGATGACGATGTATCACGACGCCGGTCGCAACGGCTGGGAGCCACCCGAGTTCGACCGCGAGATCGGTAGGTGGTGGACTCTGCCGGATGCCGACACCTTGCGAGCACCCTTCGCGGTGAGACGGACTTAGCCGCAGTGCCGTTCAGTTAGGTCTTCGAATCATGGGGTCGGAGGGAATGGGTTTCGTCTTGAGGGGGCTGTGGCCGGAGTGCTTCGCGGGCCACTTGGACATCTTGCGTTTGCTCTGCCCTTGAGGACGAACCGCTCCCGCGACGTGCTGGTGGACAGTCGGGCAAGGAAACCCTCCATCACATAGAGCTGGAGGAGCTCCTCAGTGTTCCGGCCTAGGGCGCGCGCCTGCCAGCGTATCGCCAGGTATACCGCGCCAGCCGGCGAGTCACCCGCGACAGGTGTCACAGCAGGACCTCCAAGGCCTGTCGGATCGGTGGCAGGGCGCGCGGGAAGGTGTTGGCCATCGCCAACAGCACGGACGGCTGGCCACCGCTGCGCAGCCACCGTCGCAACGCCTCGATCGCCAGGTCCGCGCCCTCCCGGTGACGAAGCCGGAAGGCGTGGACGATGCTGCGCTGCGACGAGTACTGGCCGATCTCGGCCGCCCCGCGCAGGTCGACGCGGTCCCGACCAACGCCAGGTGCCCGGCCTTGCGGTAGACGCCGCGAGCCAATCGCTCGACATCCCCTTCGGAGATGAGACGACGCAGCTGCCGCTCCCCGATGAGCTCGGCTGCCTGCGCGTAGCCGAACACCGGTGGAAGGGCGTGCAACCGGGACCCTGCAAGCGTCATGCCGGATCGCCTCCGTCGGTATTCCTTTACACCGGAGCCTTTGGTGTAGAGGATTACCGACATACGGACAACCATGGCTACGCCTTGGCGCGGTCCGCCCCACCCGGTTCACGGGGCCGATCGTGCTCAGTGCCTGACCGTCAGAGATCACCCTGATGGTGCCCCGCAGACAGAGCCGTTCCGCACCCGTCCGGGACGGTCGCAGAAGCACCGGCGAGTGTGCTTGCGTGCCAAGCGATCTGTGCCCCTGTCGGAGAATTCTGATGGCAAATGATCAAGGCCTCCAGCGCTTCTGCGTGTCGAAGTCGGCCTTGTCTCCGGCGGGGACGTCGGGGTGATCGGGGAACACCAGCTGGCGGGTCTGAGGGAAGTCGATGTCGTGCTCCCGGCTCGCGCCGAGAAGCGCGGACGGCTGCGTGCCGAGCCAGATGTTCAGGCTAGTCCAACAGCTGCGCGCTCCCAAAGGGTCTCGGCGGTCGTTGATTGCCCCGACGGATCGAACAGCGCTCGCCTCACCGAGCAGCAACGCGAACCGGTCAAGAGTGCGCGGAGATCCACTGACCTCCAGCCAGGGCTAGGCAGACGCGAAAATGATCTTTGCGGTCAAGTCGCGGTCAAGCGGAAAGAGGCACGACCACCAAGATCGGTGATCATGCCTCTGACCTGCACTTATTCCGTCGCGGGGCAGGATTTGAACCTGTGACCTGTGGGTTATGGGCGCGGCTGTCTCGGCTGGCGACGAAACCTTCCGAACGCCGTCGCTCATCGAGGCCCTGAGAGGTGACGACCGCATCCGACGGGGACAGCGCGACGAGCGGATCGTCACCGAGGTCCGTGAACGGTTGGTCGACTGTGTCGTACGTCGAGGTCAGTGCCGGATGGCCGGCCCAAGGTTCGGCCCGAGCAGATCAGAGTCCGACCTTGCTGCCATTACCGCACGCGTCGGACGGCCCGCCGTCCACCGGAACACGACATACGGCCTGGTCGCTGCTCCTTCGTTTGGCCCATATCGACGATGCCGCCGCCCCCGTGCCAGGAGCAGCGACATCGCTTCGGCGCCTAGAACTCTGTGATCACGGAGAAGCCGACCGTCTCGAACGTGTCCATAGCGTCCAGGACTCCTTGGACCTCGGAGAGCGCCAGCGTCTGGCCGACGATGCGCGACGGCTTGAGCACGCCGCGGCTCACGAGGGAAAGGAGGCGCGGATAATCCGCGTGCGGGTTTCCGACGCTGCCGAGCAGCTCGATTTCCGCCTCGATGATGTAGTCGAGCGGGATCGAGACTTGGCCCTGCTCTGCCTGACTGGTCAGTCCGACCTGAGCCAGCCGACCGCCCTTGCGCAGCGACATGATGGCCTGCTGCACGACGGCCTGGGCACCCAGTCCGCCGATGGCTAGGTGCGCCCCTCCGCCGGTGAGCTCGCGCACGGCCTTGGGGGCATCCTGGAGACGTCCGTTGATGGTGTGCACAGCACCCTCGGAGGTCGCCTTCGCCAGCTTGTCGTCCGCGAGGTCGACTGCGATCACCTGGCCGCCAAGCGCGCTCGCGATCTGCACCGCCGAGAGACCCACACCGCCGGCTCCGTAGACGACGACCCACTCGCCCGGTGCCATGCGCCCCTGGCGAGTGACGGCGTGAAACGCCGTCATGTAGCGGCAGCCGATCGCAGCGGCGCTGAGCGCGTCCACGTTGTCGGGCAGCTTGATGCAGTTGTAGTCCGCGTTGCGGATCTGTGTGTACTCCGCGTAGCCGCCGTCGTGGGTGGCGCCGGTGAACTCCAAGTGGTCGCACAGGTTGGAGCGACCGATGAGGCAGAACTGGCAACGGCCGCACGCCTCGTGGAATGGCGTGGTGACGCGATCGCCCACAGTCACCGACGTGACGCCAGCGCCGACGGCGACGACCGTGCCGCCGAACTCGTGTCCCATGATCCGGGGCAGTTCGGGACTCATCCCGACCCAGCCCCAGTCGCCGTTCCAGAAGTGCCAGTCGGTGCGACAGATACCCTCCGCCTCCACCTTGACGACCACTGAGCCCTCATCCGCAGTCGGATCATCGACCTCGACAAGAGCCAGTGGGGCCCGGAACTGCTCTAGGCGGGCTGCCTTCATCGGCTGTTCAACTCCTAATCCGTCGCAGTCACACTGCGCCGCAGATGGTTTTCAAGGTTCGGCGTGGGAGGTTGTTCACTCCACCGCTGCTGCCACAGGCGCGGCGGCGGGACGGGCCTTGGCGAGCGGGTAGTACACGGCGAAGGTGACCACCGTACCCACGAGCCAGGCGATGTCGACGCCGTTCAGCGCCTGTGCGAACGGTCCGACATAGAACGTCAGGGAGAAGAAGGGAACCTGCACCAGGACGCCCACGACATAGGCGATCATCGCGGGCCAGATGACCTTCCCGTAGATCCCGCCATCGGGATCGAAGAACGACGGGACGTCGTAATGCGACTTCTTGATGAGGTAGTAGTCGACCAGGTTGACCACCGACCACGGAATCAGCACGTACAGCAGAGCCAGGATGAAGTTGCTGTAGTTGGCCAGGAAGCTGTCCGCAAGGAACAACGCCAGGTACAGAGCGATGACGGTCCACATCAGAGTGAGGGCGGCACGTACCCGAACTCCGGGCAGCCAGCTCGCCTTGAACGTCTGTACCAGGGTGATGAAGGTCAGCACCGGGCCGTACAGGTTGATCACGGCGGCGTCGACGGCGCCGAGGAAGAACGCAAGCATGACCACCCACGCAATACCCCCTGTGTACTGGGCAATGATCGCCAAGGGGCTTCCAGCCGGGTCGATGGCGCCGGCCAGGGCGCCGGCGGTCATCA
>JANXWJ010000244.1 GCA_025351185.1 Candidatus Nanopelagicales bacterium | reverse complement strand
GCGCTGAGAACCGAGCTGTCGCAGATGTTTCTGCCGGTGACCTGCTCGACGTCGACCTGACGCTGGACACAGCGCCGCTTGTTGCTGTAGGTCAGGGCGTCGAACGCCTTCTTCGCGGGCGCCGCCTTCGACAGTGCCTTCGCCAGGTCGTCGGGCACCGCGACCTCACGCGGCGCTGTGTCCAGCGTCAGGTCGACGTCGAGCAGGTCACCGGCAGAAACATCTGCGACAGCTCGGTTCTCAGCGCTGACCCCGACCAGCACCCGCCCACCCATCACGGCGATGCTGCTCCGGTAGGAGTGCCCGTTGATCCTCACGACGACGGCAGCGCGTCGACCGCCGCCGAGTCCCTCGACGATTGCCTCCGGCACCTCGAGGCCGGTGGCCGTCTTGCCGTTCTGCTCCAGCAGCGCACGGAACTTCACCGCGGTCTCCTTCTCTGGGTCAGCCCACGAGCACGTAGAGCTTGCGCACAGTCTCGGTGACGTCCCACCGACCTGACCACCCTCGCGGCAGGATGAAGACGTCGCCCTCGGACAGCTCGACCGGCTCACCGCCCTCGGGCGTGATGGTCACTACACCGGAGAGCAGCAGCATCGTCTCGGTGGTGGGTCGGTCGAGGATCGCCCAGCCCCCCGGCGTGCACTCCCACACGCCGACATCCACGCCGTGACCGGAGAAGAACGAGATCGCGCTGGTCTGCGGATCGCCGCTGTCGGCACCGGCTCGCGGACCCGTGGGCATGAGCTCGCCGTCGAGCACGTCGGCGTAGGCGACGACCATCGTGCGGAGTGCCTCCGCGGGGGAGAGCTCATCGGTCATCGGTGCTCCTCGTCAGCTGGTGTGTCTGGTCTTCGGGTCGTTGTGTGGTTGATCAGTGGCCACCGAGGAAGGGCGAGAGGATCTCGGCCCGACGCGATGCACGACCTGTGCGTTCCTCTGCTCCGTCGGCGGAGCCCATGACCCGCAGCCCGAAGTTGACGCCGAGCCAGCGGAACGGCTCCGGCTCCCACTTCGGTGAGCGGTGGTTGACCCACGGCAACGAGGTGAGCTCGGTGTGCTGACCGCGTATCAGGTCGGCGAGGGTGCGGCCGGCCAGGTTGCTCGATGCGACCCCGTCGCCGACATAGCCTCCGCCCCAACCGATCCCCGTCGTCTCGTCGAGGCCGACGGAGGGATACCAGTCACGCGGGATGCCGAGCGGACCGCCCCAGGTGTGCGTGACCGCGTGGTCGCTCACTGCGGGGAAGAGGTCGCAGAGCACGCGCCACAGGTCGTCGAAGACGGCTGTGTCACGGTCGAACACCGGCTTGATGGAGGAACCGAGGTGATACGGCGCCCCTCGACCGCCGAACGCGAAACGGCCGTCCGTCGTGCGCTGGCCGTAGATGATGAGGTGGCGGTGATCGGCGAACGTCTCACCGTGCCGGAGCCCGACCTCGGCCCAGAACTCGTCGGGCAGCGGCTCTGTCGCGAGCACGAGGGAGTAGACCGGCGCGATGTCGCGCTCGGACCCGGGCAGCTGCGAGGTCCACGCCTCGGTGGCACGCACGACGCGGGGTGCCGTCACGTCACCGGTCGCGGTGCGCACGATCCCGCTCTCGATCGACGTGACCGGCGTGTTCTCGAAGATCGTGACACCGCGTCGCTCGACCGCCTGCGCCAGGCCGCGCACCAGGCGCGCTGGGTGGATGGCGGCGCAGTGCGGCGTGTAGGACGCGCCGAGGACATCGGTCGCACCGAGCCGCTCGCGCGCCTCGCCCGCCTCGAGAAGGCTGAAGTGCTCCGGGCCGAAGCCCCACGAGCGATGCTCCTCGACCTCGGCCTTCGCGCGCGCGAGCTGCACGGGGGTGCGCGCGAGAACGACGGTGCCGCCCTTGCGGTAGTGGCAGTCGATGCCCTCGGCGGCAGCGACGCGACCGACCTCGTCGACGGTGTCGAACATCGCGTGCTGGAGTGCGACCGCAGATGCTCGCGATGACGACTTTGCCACGATGCCGAGCGATGTCGGGAACAGCGCCGACGCCCATCCGCCGTTGCGTCCGCTGGCGCCGAAGCCAGCCGTCTCGGCCTCGAGCACCACGATCGACAGCGTGGGGTCGGCCTCGGAGAGGTAGTAGGCCGTCCAGAGCCCGGTGTAGCCGGCGCCGACGATCACGACGTCGGCGGTGATGGAGCTCGTGAGCCTGGGCCGAGCCGCGCCGACGAGGTCGTCAGGGAGCGAGTCCCACCAGAACGACAGGTTGCGATAGGCCTGACGATCGGTCACCGGGTCCACCCCGAGACGTAGTCGGGCACCGGGAAGGCTGCACCCGCCTCGTCGGGCAGCGGGGCACCGAACACCTCGCGGATGGGGACGACACCTGCCCAGACGGGTCGGTCGCGATCCTCCTCGACGTCGTCGGGCATCCCGTCGCTCACCTTGACGCTCACCTCGTCGAGGGGCAGCGCGAGCACGAGCGTCGACACGCGCTCCTTGCGGCTCGGCGAGCGGATGTCGTCCCAGCGGCCAGGCAGCAGGTGGTCGGAGATGCGCCGCAGCGCATCGTCCTTCTGCTCGTCCATGAGCACGGTGCAGGTGCCGAGCGCCATGGCGCCGCGATAGTGCATCGAGCTCTCGAACGCCGACCGCGCCAGCACCAAGCCGTCGAGCAGCGTCACGGTGACACAGGTGGGTGCACCGTCGGCAAGGCGGCGGAACAGCCGAGATCCCGTGCTGCCGTGGAAGAGGATGCGGTCGCCGTCGCGGGCATAGGCGACCGGGACGACGTAGGGCTGGCCGTTCTCGTCGACGATGCCGACATGGGCGACGAGCCCTGCGTCGAGGATCGCGTGCAGCACCTCGCGGTCGGTGACCGCCTTCTCCGGGATACGTCGTAGCCGAGTCCGTTCGGTGGAACCGGGCTCGGGTAGGACGGGCTGCTCCATGGGAACCTCTCGACGGGCGGCGCGACGGCCGCGTCCGGATCAGGATCGGGTCGAGCTTGGTCAGGATGGGCTACCTGCGACGAGGCCCCCTCGTCGGATGACAAGGGGGCCTCGTACGCCGGTGTCCGCTAGAGGACCTTCATGCCCTCGGTGAGCACCGAGCGCAGGATCTGCTCGATCTCGTCGAACTGCGGCTGCTCGAGGGTCAGCGGCGGTGCCAGCTGGATCACCGGGTCGCCACGGTCGTCGGCGCGGCAGTAGAGGCCGGCGTCGAAGAGCGCCTTGGACAGGAATCCGCGCAGGAGCCGCTCGGACTCGTCATCGTTGAAGGTCTCCTTGGTGACCTTGTCCTTGACGAGCTCGATGCCGTAGAAGAAGCCGGCACCACGGACATCGCCGACGATGGCGAGGTCCTTGAGCTTCTCGAGCGTCGCGCGGAACGCGCCCTCGTTGTCGCGGACGTGCTGGTTGAGACCGTCGCGCTCGAACAGGTCGAGGTTGGCGAGTGCCACCGCAGCGGACACGGGGTGACCACCGAAGGTGTAGCCGTGGGCGAAGTAGGCCGTGCCGTGCTTGAACGGCTCGAAGAGCCGGTCGCTCACGATCATCGCGCCGATGGGTGCGTAGCCCGACGTCATGCCCTTGGCGCACGTGATGATGTCGGGCGTCACGCCGAAGCGCGACATCGCGAACATCTCGCCGATGCGGCCGAACGCGCAGATCGTCTCGTCGGCGACCAGGAGCACGTCGTACTGGTCGCAGATCTCACGGACCCGCTCGAGGTAGCCGGGGGGCGGCGGGAAGCAGCCACCGGAGTTCTGCACGGGCTCGAGGAAGACGGCGGCGACGGTGTCGGGGCCTTCGAACTCGATGGCCTCCGCGATGCGGTCGGCGGCCCAGCGGCCGAACGCCTCGATGTCGTCAGCGTGCTGCTCGGCGCGGTAGAAGTTGGTGTTGGGCACGCGGAAGGTGCCGGGCACGAGCGGCTCGAAGTACTTCTTGGCGTCCGGGATGCCCGTGATCGACAGCGCGCCCTGCGGAGTGCCGTGGTAGGCGACCGCACGGCTGATCACCTTGTGTTTCATGGGCTTTCCGGTGAGCTTGAAATACTGCTTCGCCAACTTCCAGGCCGACTCGACGGCCTCGCCACCACCGGTGGTGAAGAAGACCCGGTTGAGGTCGCCCGGCGCATAGTGCGCGAGGCGCTCGGACAGCTCGATCGCCTTGGGATGGGCGTAGGACCACAGCGGGAAGAAGGCGAGCTCCTGCATCTGCTTGGCCGCGGCCTCGACGAGCTCGGTGCGGCCGTGGCCGGCCTGTACGGTGAACAGGCCGGCGAGGCCGTCAAGATAGCGGTTGCCCTGGTCGTCCCAGATGTGGTGGCCCTCGCCGCGGACGATGATCGGGACGTGCCCACCCTGCTCGTAGACCGAGTGGCGGGTGAAGTGCATCCACAGGTGTTCGCGGGCCGTGTCGGCCAACGCGTCTGCACCGGTCTCGCTGACGTACTGCGGTGTGATGGTCATCGGGTACCCCAGGTGTAGATCTGTTTGCGGAGCTTCAGATAGACGAAGGTCTCCGTGTGTCGCACACCCGGGATGGCCCGGATGCGGCGGTTGACCACCTCGAGGAGGTGCTCGTCGTCCTCGCACACGACTTCGGCGAGGATGTCGTGGCCGCCGGCGGTGATGACGAGGTAGTCAACCTCGCTCATGGCAGCCATCTGGTCGGCGACGGCCTCGACGTCGCCTTCCACTCGAACTCCGATCATCGCGGCGCGGGGAAACCCCACCTGCATCGGATCGGTGACGGCGACGATCTGCATGACGCCGGTCTCGATGAGCCGTTGGACCCGCTGACGCACTGCCGCCTCCGACAGGCCGACGGCCTTGCCGATGGTGGCGTAGGCACGCCGACCGTCTTCCTGGAGCTGGTCGATGATCGCCTTGCTCACGTCGTCGAGACCGACCTGAGGCGTTCGTTCGCGGGTCACCACCTGTGCATGGTGGGGGATCGGACGGGGGCTTGGCAAGTGATTCCGTGGAATGTCGGTCGGTTTCTTGCGGATTCTGTTGTTGAGGTGGCTCATATCTATCGAAACCGAACCCACCTGGCAAGGGTGCCTGCAACGTCAGCGCCCCGCCGGTCCGACAGCGCGCGCAGGCGTCACCCCCACCCGACGCACCAGGGAGATCGCGTGAGCGACAAGCGCCAGCTGCGCAACTTCATCAACGGCGAGTCCGTCGCCCCCGTCGAGGGGCGCACGAGCGACCTCGTCGACCCGTCGACCGGCGAGGTGCTCGGTACCGCGCCGATCTTCGGCCCCGAGGACGTCGATCGCGCCTACACCGTGGCCGCCGCGGCGTTCGAGACCTGGCGCGACACCACGCCGTCGGAGCGACAGCGGGTGATGCTGAAGATTGCCGACTTGCTCGAGGCGCACGCCGACGAGCTCGAGTCGCAGAACACAGGCAAGCCGCTGGCCGTGACGCACTCGCAGGAGATCCCTCCGATCATCGACCAGATCCGCTTCTTCGCCGGCGCCGCACGCGTGCTCGAAGGCCGCGCGTCGGGGGAGTACATGTTGGGCGCCGGGCGTCCTCAACGTCATCACCGGTGACCGCGACACCGGCCGCGCGCTCGCCGAGCACCCGATCCCGTCGATGGTCGCGATCACCGGTTCGGTCCGCGCAGGCATGCGGGTCGCGGAGTCGGCGGCGAAGGATCTCAAGCGGGTCCACCTCGAGCTCGGTGGCAAGGCGCCGGTCGTGGTCCTCGACGACGCCGACGTCGCGGCAGCCGCCGGGTGGCTCGCCGTCGCGGGCTACTTCAACGCCGGTCAGGACTGCACCGCGGCGACGCGCGTGCTGGTCGGCGCGGGTGTCTACGACGACTTCGTCGCCGCACTCGCCGAGCAGACCAAGGCCACCAAGACCACGTTCGAGGGCGGCCGCGGCGGAGACTCCCTCGTCCCACCGTTCAACAACGTCAACCAGCTCGACCAGGTGCTCGGCTTCATCGACCGTACGCCCGACCACGCGACCATCGCGGCGGGCGGCGTCCGTCAGGGCACCGCGGGCTTCTACGTCGAGCCGACCGTCATCGCCGGCCTGCTGCAGGACGACGAGATGATCCAGAACGAGATCTTCGGTCCGGTCATGACGATCCAGCGCCTCACCGACGAGGACGAGGCGCTGCGCTGGGCCAACGGCGTGAAGTACGGCCTCGCGTCCTCGGTGTGGACCAGGGACTTCGGCCGCGCGATGCGGATGGCCAGGCGCCTCGACTTCGGCTGCGTGTGGATCAACACCCACATCCCGCTCGTCGCCGAGATGCCGCACGGCGGCTTCAACCACTCCGGCTACGGCAAGGACCTCTCGATGTACGGCTTCGAGGACTACACCTGCATCAAGCACGTGATGGCAGCCCTCGACTCCTGACGCATCTCGGCTCCAGCAGACAGGAAGGCCCCGCACCGAGGTGCGGGGCCTTCCTGTCGTTCGTACGCAGAGGTTCGGGCCCTCACACCATGATCGCGACGACCGGCTTCGTGGTGGGCTGGCTGGACCCACCAGCCGGCTCGAGGGTGACGCCGACGACAGCGCCGCTACGCGGGCTCCCGCTCAGCAGAACCGCTGTGTGGTCGCCTGAGGGGACCAGGCCTGCCGACGTCGCTGTGCCGTCGGAGGTGATGAACCACGCCTGGTAGGTCTTTCCGGCCGGTGCGGCAGGAACTCCATCGGTGACCAGGACAGCCTTGCCAGAGCTTGCCGAGCGGACGACTGCGGCCCGCCCGCTGCCGGCGACCTCTCCGGACACTGTCGTGGCATCGGGTGAGGTGATCACGGCTGAGACGTCGGCGGCCATCGCCGTCACGCTCGTGAGCTGCTGCTGAAGGGACACCGAGCGCCACAAGCCCCCGGCGGCGACTACTGCGAGCACGGCTGCGGCGACGAGCAGCCAGGCCGGCGCCCGGCGCGCTTTCGTCGCGCGTCGCGTCGCGAGCTCCTCGGATGCGAGAGCAGGTGCAGCCTCGGAGGATGCTGACGTGGTGACACCGGACGGGGCGACCGGCGCTGATGGCGCGTCGACGGGCACGACCGGGGGGAGCGGGCGGACCGCGGTGATGGCCGAGAGCACCGACGTACGCAGGCGGTCTGGTGCCGGCGTGGCGACGTCGTCGGCGAGGGCGCCGACCGCGTCACGAAACGATCGGACCTCGTCGCGGCACGACTCGCAGGACTCGAGGTGTCCCTCGAATGCTGTGGCCTCCGTGGGGTCCAGCGCGTCGAGCGCGTAGGCGCCCGACAGCGTGTGGATGTCCGGGGCGTCGCTGGTCATGCCTCCACCCCCAGGGTGTCGCGCAGCCGGATCAGTCCGTCGCGCATGCGGGTCTTGATCGTTCCGAGCGGTACGTCCAACAGCTCGGACACCTCGCGGTGCGTATAGCCGCCGTAGTAGGCGAGAGTCAGCGCTTCGCGCTGCACGTCGGTCAGGGTGCTGAGGGCTTTGCGTACCCGAGCGGTCTCGAGGTTGTTCGTGACGGCCTCGGTGACGACGTCGTAGTCAGGGCCGTCACCGAGGGTCGCGAACTTCGTGTCACGTTCTCGTGATGCCTCCGACGACCGCACGCGGTCGACGGCTCTGCGGTGCACGATGGTGAGCATCCACGCGAGGACGCTGCCTCGCGAGGTGTCGTAACGAGCTGACTGCCGCCAGATCTCGAGGTAGGCCTCTTGCGCCACCTCTTCGGCCTGTGCCGGGTCACGAACCACGCGCCGTGCGAGGCCGTAGACCTTGGAGCTCGTGCGGTCATAGAGGTCGGCGAAGGCTGACTCCTCGCCACGGCTCGACCGCGCGAGCAGCGCGACGAGCCCGGTGGCGTCGTCCCCACCCGGGACGGAGCCGGGTGGGGACGACGGGTTCACGTTCATCGACATCAGAGTGTCAGACCGTCCGGTCAGGAGGGGAGGAGCACGCCGTCGATCAGGTAGACCGTGGCGTTCGCGGTCTGCACGTTTCCGCACACGATCTTCGCGGAGCCGTTGACGCTGAAGCTGTCACCGGAGCCGGTCACGTCCAGCGTCGTTCCCTGGAGGGTCTTGTGCATCCCGGGCAGCTGCTCGGGCGTGAGACGACCCGGCACCACGTGGTAGGTGAGGACGGTGGACAGCAGCCCCTTGGGGTCACCGAGTGCCTTGTCGAGAGTGGCCTTGGGCAGCTTGCCGAACGCGTCGTTGATCGGCGCGAACACCGTGATGCCCTGGGCGCTGTTGAGCGAGTCGACGAGTCCGGCCTTGCCGACCGCGGTGACGAGGGTGGAGAGCACCGGGTTGTGCGAGGCGGCGGTGGCGACCGGGTCGGTGGCCATGCCGTCGAAGCTGCCCGGGCCGTCCTTCGGCACTGCGGCGCAGGCAGATCCGAAGACGGCACCGGAGGCCATCATCGAGTCCGAGGGTGACGCAGCGGGCGAGGATGCCGCGGCGGGCGACGAGGCGGCAGCAGCCGGGGCCGACGATGTGGTGGTCGAGGAGCCACAGGCAGCGAGGGCCAGAGGCACGGCGGCGACAGCGGCGGCGATGCCGGCGCGGCGGCGGAGCAGGGTGCTGGTCATGGGGGATCTCCTGGTGAGTTGCGTAGGTGAGGTGCTGGGTGGTGCGTGCCCTTCCGGGCGGGACACAGGTGATTCGGCGCGACCGCCCCGCCGGATTGGACTCCTACCCCGCCGCGCGGGTGACCCCCGCCACACCGCCGCCACATCCCCCGACGCCGCGGAGGTCGCGGGAGCAGGGCAGCATCGGGGCGTGCGAGCTGCGGGTGTGTCAGGGGCGCTGCGATGAGCTCGGGGCGCGCTCAGGTCGTGCTGCCCTCCGACGACCACGTCCACAGCCAGTGGTCCTGGGACGCGGTCGCCGGCTCGATGGAGCGCACCTGCGCCCGGGCCCTCGAGATCGGCGTGCCGTCGGTCGCGTTCACCGAGCACGCGGACGTGACGGCGTGGGAGGTCCCACCCGGTACGTCGCTGCCCGAGGACTGGGCGCACCTGCTGGAGCACGGGCGCCTGGCACCACCACCGCTCGACCTCGCCGGGTATCGCGAGTGCCTCGAGCAGTGCCGCGAGCAGTTCCCCGACCTGCGCATCCTCTCGGGGGTGGAGATGAGCGAGCCGCACTGGCACCGCGAGAGCTATGACGCGCTGCTGGCGCACGGGGGCTTCGAGCGGCAGCTCGCCTCCGTGCACTCGTCGCGGGTCGGCGACGGATCCTCAGCGGTCGAGGTGAGCCAGCGCTACCTCGACCAGCCACCGCACCAGGTCGTACGCGACTACCTCGCCGAGACCGTTCTCCTGATCCAGGGCTACGACAGCTTCGAGGTCCTCGCGCACGTCGACTATCCGGTGCGCTACTGGCCAGCCGGCGCTCCGGCGTACGACCCGGTCGACTTCGAGGACGACTACCGACAGGTGCTGTCGGCGCTGGCCGCGACCGGTCGGGTGCTCGAGGTCAACACCCGCGTGCCGCTGCACCTCGAGGTCGTGCGCTGGTGGCACGACGAGGGCGGCGAGGCGATCAGCTTTGCGAGCGACGCCCATGAGCCGGACGCTCTCGCGGCCGGCTTCGCCGACGCCGTGCAGCTCGCCGAGGCGGCCGGCTTCCGTCGCGCACGCGACCCGCTCGCCTTCTGGGCACGCGCCTGACAGACCCGCCTTGCTGGCCCATCTACTGCTGGGGGTGAGCGCTCAGCAGCAGTTGCGTCAGCAAGGTGGGTCCGTGGTCGGGCGGGTCAGGCGACTGTGACGACGGTTTCGTGCCAGCCCTGGGCTCCGCTGGGGAACGGGGTGAGCCGCGCGTCGGGCTGGGTCTTTCCGGTGCCGTCGGTCGCGCGGGCGCGCAGGGTGTGGCGACCGGGGGTCGCGTCCCAGGTCACGACCCACTGCCGCCAGGTGTCGTCGCTCGGCACCCCGCCGAGCTTCGCGGTGCGCCACTCGCCGTCGTCGACCTGCACCTCGACTCCGTCGATGCCTCGGTGCTGCGCCCAGCAGACGCCGGCGATCGCGACCTTGCCCGCGTTGACCGTCGAGAGCGGTGCCGGCACGTCGATGCGCGCCATCGTGCGGATCGGGGCGTCGGTGGCCCACCCGCGCGTCGTCCAGTAGGCCTGCTCGGCAGCGTACGTCGAGGGCTCCAGTGCGACGAGCCACTTGGTGGCGGAGATGAAGCCGTAGAGACCGGGCACGATCATGCGCGCGGGGAACCCGTGCTCCGAGGGCAGCGGCTCGCCGTTCATGGCGACGGCGACGATGGCGTCGCGCCCGTCGGTCAGCGCGGCGATGGGAGTGCTCGCCGTCCAGCCGTCGGTCGAGCGCGAGATCAGCTGGTCTGCAGCGGGGTTCACGCCGGCGCGTGCGAGGAGATCCTTCACACGTACTCCGAGCCACCGCGCA
>JANXWJ010000217.1 GCA_025351185.1 Candidatus Nanopelagicales bacterium | reverse complement strand
CCCTTGTCGCAGATCGGGCAGTCGAGCGGGTGGTTGATGAGGAGGAACTCCATCACCCCCTGCTGCGCCTTCTCGGCGATCTCGGACGTGACCTGGGTCTTCACCTTCATGCCCTCGGCTACCGTGACGGCGCACGCCGGCTGCGGCTTGGGCTGACCCTCGATCTCGACGAGGCACATGCGGCACGCCGCGACCGGGTCGAGGAGCGGGTGGTCGCAGAAGCGTGGGACCGCGACACCGAGCTGCTCGGCGGCGCGGATCACCAAGGTGCCCTTGGGCACGACGATGTCGACCCCGTCGACGGTCAGCGAGATGCCGTCGGTGGGGACGGTGGCGGGGGCCGAAGGCCCCGAGGAGATGACGGTCATCGCGCTGCGGCTCCCGCGAAGACGGTGGCGGCTACCGGGTCGAAGAGCTCGTCGGCCGGGGTGTGGGTGCCCGCGAGGAACTCCTCGCGGAAGTACTTCAGGGCCGGGGCGTACGGCGTTGCTGCTGCATCGCCGAGCGCGCAGAAGGACCGCCCGGCGATCTGCTTGCAGATGTCATCGACCTTCTCGATGTCGGTCTCGGCCGCAGTGCCCCGCTCGAAGCGGTCGAGCAGCTGGTCGAGCCAGAAGGTGCCCTCGCGGCAGGGCGTGCACTTGCCGCATGACTCGTGCTTGTAGAAGTGGATCCAGCGGCTGATCGCCCGGACGACGCTCGTCGTCTCGTCGAACACCATCGGTGTACCGGTGCCGAGCATCGTGCCCAGCGAGGCCATGTCCTCATAGGTCAACGGGGTGTCGAGGTGCTCGGGCAGCAGCATGGGAACGCTCGAACCGCCGGGGATCCAGAACTTCAGCTCATGACCCTCGCGGACACCGCCGGCGTAGTCGAGCAGCTCGCGCATCGTCGTGCCCAGCGGCGCCTCGTAGATGCCGGGGCGCTCGACGTGACCGGACACCGCGAAGAGCTTGAAGCCGGGCGACTTCTCGGTGCCGAACTGCTTGAACCAGTCGGCGCCGTTGCGCACGATCGTCGGGATGTTGGCGATCGTCTCGACGTTGTTGATGACCGTGGGCGAGGCGTAGAGACCCGCGATCGCAGGGAACGGCGGCTTGAGACGGGGTTGCCCGCGACGACCCTCGAGAGAGTCGAGCAGCGCCGTCTCCTCGCCGCAGATGTAGGCACCGGCACCGGAGTGCACGACGATGTCTAGGTCGAATCCCGACCCGAGGATGTCGGTGCCGAGGAACCCTGCGGAGTAGGCCTCGCGCACGGCTGCGGCGACCCGGCGGATCGCGTGCGGCACCTCGCCGCGGATGTAGATGAAGGCGTGGTTGGCGCGAATCGCGTAGGCCGCGTGGATGCAGCCCTCGACCAGCGCGTGCGGGTTGGCGAGCATGAGCGGGATGTCCTTGCAGGCACCCGGCTCCGACTCGTCGGCGTTGACCACGAGGTAGTGCGGCTTCCCATCGTTCTGCGGGACGAAGCCCCACTTCATGCCGGTGGGGAAGCCTGCGCCACCACGACCGCGCAGGCCGGATGCCTTGACGAGGGCGATGACCTCGTCGGGGTGGACTCCGAAGGACACGGGAACCATGTCGTAGCCACCGTGGCGGCGATAGCCCTCGATGGTGTGCGAGTCCTCGTCGTCCCAGTGGGCGGTGAGGATCGGGGTCAGCGGCATGTGCTCAGGCCTCCGTCTTCTTGGCGGCCGTGACCAGAGGTGACTGGGCGGGTGCCTCGGGAGCGGACATGGAATGGGCCTTGGCGAACGTGAGACCGGCCAGCATCCGGCTGTCCTTGCCGCCACCACCCTCGCCGGCGAGACCGTCGTCGAACCCGGCGAGCGAGCGCTCGATCTCCTCGAACGTCCCGATGCGGGGGCCACGCGTGGAGAAGACCGCCTCACCAGACTGGAGCCTCTCGACCACCTCGAGCGCCCGCGGGACGTCCATGTCGTCGAGGAACTCCCAGTTGGCGGTCATGACCGGTGCGTGGGTGCAGGCTGCCTGGCACTCGATGCGCTCGAGTGAGATGGAGCCGTCGGCGGTGACCTCGTCGTGCCCGACCCCGAGGCGGGTGGAGAGGGCCGCCCAGATGGCATCCCCGCCGAGCACCGCGCACAGCGTGTTGGTGCAGACCCCGACGTGATAGCGGCCCACCTTGTGGCGCTTGTACATCGTGTAGAACGTCGCGACCGCCGCGACCTCGGCGTTGGTGAGGCCCAGCACGTCGGCGCACAGCGCGATGCCATCCGGCGTGACCGTGCCCTCCGCCGACTGGACGAGGTGCAGCATCGGCAGCAGCGCCGAGCGGCTCTGCGGGTAGCGACCCGCGAGCTCCGCCGCGTCAGCGCGGGTCTGCTCCGTCAGTGCCATGTCGTCTCTCTCGCTCGTTCGTACGTCGATGTCCGCCGTCGCCCGCGTCAGCGGTCGACGCCGCCCATCACGGGATCGATGGATGCGACCGCGCCGATGACGTCGGCCATCTGGCCGCCTTCGCACATCGCGGCGGTCGCTTGCAGGTTGTTGAACGACGGGTCACGGAAGTGGACGCGATAGGGCCGCGTGCCTCCGTCGCTGACCACGTGGACACCGAGCTCGCCGCGCGGTGCCTCGATCGTCGAGAACGCCTGCCCGGGCGGCACGGCGAACCCCTCGGTCACCAGCTTGAAGTGGTGGATGAGGGCTTCCATCGACTCGCCCATGATGTGGCGGATGTGGTCGAGGGAGTTGCCCTGTCCGTCACCGCCGATCGAGAGCTGGGCGGGCCAGGCGATCTTCTTGTCGGCCACCACCACCGGGCCGGGCTCGAGCATGTCGAGCGCCTGCTCGAGGATCCGCATCGACTGGTTGATCTCCTCGATACGGATGAGGAAGCGGCCGTAGACGTCGCAGGTGTCGACGGTCGGGACGTCGAAGTCGAACGCGTCATAGCCGAAGTAGGGCTCGGACTTGCGGACGTCGTAGGGCAGGCCGGTCGCGCGCAGCACCGGGCCGGTGATGCCCAGCGCCATACAGCCGGCGAGGTCGAGATAGCCGATCCCCGAGGTGCGGTCCTTCCAGATGCCGTTGTCGACGAGCATCTGCGGCACGCCGCTGAGCTGGCCGGGCAGCTGGCGCAGCACCGCGCGGATCTTGTCCGCACCGCCTTCGGGCATGTCCTGCGCCACCCCCCCGGGACGGATGTAGGCGTGGTTCATGCGAAGGCCGGTGATCATCTCGAGCATGTCGAGGACGAGCTCGCGGTCGCGGAAGCCGTTGGTCATCGCCGTGACGGCACCCATCTCGAAGCCACCGGTGGCCAGCGCCACGAGGTGCGAGGAGATGCGGTTGAGCTCGAGGGTGATGACCCGCATGAGCTGGGCGCGCGGCGGCACGTCGTCGACGATGCCGAGCAGCTTCTCGACGGCGAGGCAGTAGCCGGCCTCATTGGCGATCGGTGCGAGGTAGTCCATGCGCGTGACGTAGGTGACGGCCTGAGTCCAGGTGCGGTATTCGAGGTTCTTCTCGATGCCGGTGTGGAGATAGCCGATGCCGCAGCGGGCCTCGGTGATGACCTCGCCCTCGAGCTCGAGGATGAGGCGGAGCACACCGTGCGTCGAGGGGTGCTGGGGCCCCATGTTGACGACGACGCGCTCCTTCTCGCCGTCGGCGGGAGCGAGCACGGTGTCCCAGTCGCCACCGGTGACGGTGTAGACCCTGGCCCCTTCGGTGGTGTCATAGACACCGGCGTAGGCATCGTCGTGGTCGACGAGCGGCGGCTCGATGACGACGTCCTCGAAGGACGTCTCGTAGGTGACGTCGTCCATCAGGTGTACGACCTCCGCTGGTCGGGCGGCGGGATGGTGGCGCCCTTGTACTCCACGGGAATCCCGCCGAGGGGATAGTCCTTGCGCTGCGGGTGGCCCACCCAGTCGTCCGGCATCAGGATGCGGGTGAGTCCGGGGTGGTCGTCGAAGACGATGCCGAACATGTCGAATGTCTCGCGCTCGTGCCAGTCGTCGGCCGGGTAGACGGACACGATGCTCGGCACGTGCGGGTGCTCCTCGGGCATCGACACCTCGACGCGCGCCCGGCGCGTGTGCGTCACCGAGAGGAAGTGCCAGACGGCGTGCAGCTCCCGACCGGTCTGGTGCGGATAGTGGACGCCCGACACCCCGAGGCACATCTCGAAGCGCAGCGCGGGCTCGTCGCGGAGGCGCCGGACGAAGGCCAGCAGATGCTCGCCGCGCACGTGGAACGTGATCTCACCGCGGTCGATGACCACGGCCTCGACGGCCTGGTCGAACGAGAGTCCGTCTTCGGCGAGCGCGAGTCCCATCTCGTCGGCTGCCTCGTCGAACCAGCCGCCATAGGGACGCTGAGTGGGCGCCGGGAACTCGATGACGCGTACGAGCTGGCCGTAGCCCGAGGTGTCACCGCTGCCAGAACCACCGAACATGCCCCTGCGGACGTCGACCACAGGGATGGTCGCTGTGCCGGCGGGGACAACGATCTCGGCGGAGACCTCGGGGGCCTCTGGGGTCTCGGTCACCGGAGGAGGCCCTTCATGGCCGAGGTGGGGGTCGCGGTGAGCGCGATCTCCTCGAGCTCGGTGATCTCGTTGTCGCGGTTGACGCCCATCTTGGTCGCCTTGGCCTTCTCGTGGATCTTGAGGATCGCGTCGAGAAGCATCTCGGGGCGGGGCGGGCAGCCCGGGAGGTACATGTCGACGGGCACGATGTGGTCGGCGCCCTGGACGATGGCATAGTTGTTGAACATGCCGCCGCTCGAGGCGCAGACGCCCATCGCGAGCACCCACTTGGGGTTGGGCATCTGGTCATAGATCTGACGCAGCACCGGAGCCATCTTCTGACTGACCCGGCCGGCGATGATCATGAGGTCGGCCTGACGCGGCGAGGCTCGGAAGACCTCCATGCCGAAGCGCGCGAGGTCATAGCGGCCG
>JANXWJ010000164.1 GCA_025351185.1 Candidatus Nanopelagicales bacterium | reverse complement strand
CGCGCGTCGCGCGTCATCTTCGCGATCCGCTCGTCGTCGCGCGCGAGCCGCACGAGCTCCGGGTTCACCTGCTGCTGGTCGTCGTCGATGAACAGGTCGAAGAGCCGCTCCCCCGCCATGACGTGCTGCCACAGGGGCACTGGCCGGTGCTCCTCGACGACGACGCGTGTGTCGCCGCGTACGGTGCCGAGCCACTCACCGAACTCCTCGGCGTTGCTCACCGTCGCCGACAGCGCGACGACCGACACGTGCTCGGGCAGGTGGATGATCACCTCTTCCCACACGGCACCGCGGAAGCGGTCGGCGAGATAGTGCACCTCGTCCATGACGACGTAGGACAGGCCCTCGAGGGTGTGGGACCCGGCATAGAGCATGTTGCGCAGGACCTCGGTCGTCATGACGACGACCGGTGCCTCACCGTTGACGGTGTTGTCGCCGGTGAGCAGACCGACCTTGTCGGCTCCGTAGCGCTCGACAAGATCGTGGAACTTCTGGTTCGACAGGGCCTTGATCGGGGCGGTGTAGAAGCACTTGCGACCCTCGCGGAGCGCGAGGTGCACGGCGAACTCCCCGACGATCGTCTTGCCGGCGCCGGTGGGTGCGGCGACGAGAACCCCGGCCCCCTCCTCGAGTGCGAGGCAGGACTGGATCTGGAAGTCGTCGAGCTCGAAGGAGTACAGCCCGCGGAACTCCTCCAGGGCCGAGCCGACCTGACCGGCCCGGCGGCGGGAGGCGGCATAGCGCTCGGCAGGCGAGCGCTCGGCGGTCGAGTCCATGTCCGCAAGGCTATGTCGCCGGAGGCGCTCCGGCCGCTCAGGTCGGTGCGAGCAGGTGGACCGCGTCGGGGACCACCCGGATCTCCACCGGGAGGGGACCGACGCGTTCGCCATCGGCGTACGCCACCTGACCCGGCCCATCGAGGCGCACGGTCGTCGCGGTGTGCTCGTGCACCTCAGGGATCGAGACGTGGGTGCCCTTGAACACCGACGGGAAGACGCGCAGGAACTTCGGCGTCGACACCTCGTCGAGGAAGATGAGCGACAGCAGGCCGTCGTCCATGAGGGCACCGGGACAGACCTTCATGCCGCCGCCGTACGACGTGCCGTTGCCGACCGCCACGAGCATCCCGGTCTTCTGCTCGCGGTGCTCGGTCGGGAGCCCCTCGTCGACCACCATGGAGTATGGCACCGGCTTGAAGCTGCGCAGCTCGGCGAGGATCGCGCGCAGGTAGCGGGCCTGGCCGCTGGGCCAGGTCATGACGTTCGCGCGCTCGTTGACCATCGAGTCGAACCCGCTGGAGAGCACGGCGAGGTAGTAGCGCGAGACGCCGTCCGCCGAGACGACATGGCCCGCATCGACTATCCGGTGCCGACCGGAGTCGAGCGCGTCGGCCAGCGCGTCAGCTGCGGCGACGGGATCCTTCGGCATCCCGAGCAGCGTCGCGGAGTCGTTTCCGGTGCCCGCGGCGACGATGCCGAGGGGCAGTCCGGTGCCCGCCACGACCTGCAGGCACAGGTGCACCGTGCCGTCGCCGCCGCACGCGACGACTGCCGCGGTCGGTGCTTCCGCGACGGCTGCCCTCAGTCGTACGAGCGCGTCCTCGGCATCGTGACCGACCACCTGCACGACGTCGTAGCCCCTGTCCTGGAGCCGGGCGATCGCCAGCGGGGCCGACGTCGACGCCCGCCCCTTCCCCGACGTCGGGTTCAGCAGCAGCAGGACCCGCCGCGACCCACCCGCCGAGCCCACACCAACACCGTCGCCACCATCAGAAGCACCCACGGCGCCGGACTCTAGCCCGCCCACCCCCACCCCGCCCGCTTCTCTCATGAATGTGCCCCAGCGTGCGATAGGCGCAACTCAGGCGCCCCCGTCGACGGAACTCAGCCCAACGTCCGATAGATGGAGGGCGGTTGGCTTGCGCCTAACGCACGTTGGGGCACATTCATCTGGAAAGGGTGAACTGGGCCCTGACTGCGGGGCGGGGGCGGTGGGTTAGGTGATGTCATCGTTGAGGGGGCTGGGGTGGAGGTCGTCGGGGTCGACGATCTGCTCGGGGAGCCTGGACGCCTCGTCGTCGGACAGTGGACCGAAGCCCTCGCGGCGGTCGCGGCGTTCCCGGCGCACATCGTTGAGCAGCATGAGGCTGACGGCAACTACCACGATGGCCATGAACGGCGCCGCGACCAGCAGCATGGTGATCGGGTCGGGAGTCGGGGTTGCGACAGCGGCGAACGTCAGACAGCCGATGAGCAGCCAGCGCCACGCCTTGAGCAGGCGCCGGCCGCTGAGGACGCCAACGATGTTCAGCATGACGAAGATCAACGGGATGATCGCGCCGATCCCGAAGAAGACCAGGATCTGGAGAACGAATCCGAGGTATTCGTTGACGTTGATGATGTTCGAGACGCTCGACGGCGTGAAGCCCAGCAGTAGTCGCAGCAGGTTTGGCAGCGCGAGGTACGCGATGAACGCCCCGAACACGAACAGCGGCGTCGCGGAGAACACGAAGACGTAGGCCCAGCGCCGCTCATTGCCCTTCAGGCCCGGCACCAAGAAGCGCCAGAGCTGGTAGAGCCAGATCGGCGACGACAGCACGAGGCCCGCGACGACGGTGACCTGCAGCTTGAGGTTGAACGCGTCCGTGACCCCGGACAGCGACAAGATCACGGTCGAACCATCAGCCTTGGCCTGCTCGACTACCTGCTGGAACGGCTCGGTGATCTTGTTGAACAGGACGTTGTAGAACGGCCAGGCGACGGCCGTACCTATCAGGATCGCGAGGACCGCGCGGAAGAGCCGGACCTGGAATTCGCGGAGGTGCTCGAACAACGTCATCGCCCCGTCTGGGCTCGACGGCTTGCGGTCCTTGCGCCGACGTTTGGCGCGCACCTCGTCGGTGGCCACGGCGGCGGACGTCCTGGGTCTGGTCGGGCGATCAGACGCGCGGAGCGCCGTCAGCCGGCGGCGTCACCGGCTGCGCGAGGACCTGCTGGCCCGTCACGGGGTCCACGAGGTAACGCGGTCCGGGGTCGACGGCCGGGGCCGGGGCGCTGCCCACGGCCTGCGGTGCGGCAGACAGGTCGTCCGTCTTCGTGTCGGTCTTGAGCCCGTCAGTCTCAGCCTTGAAGATCCGCAACGAGCGACCCACGCCACGGGCGAGGTCGGGGAGCCGCTTGGCGCCGAACAACAGAATGATGATGAGGAGCAGGATCAGGAAGGCTGGCTTCTCGAACAAGGCCATCGTGAGGTCCTCACATCATCAAGGGCAAGTCTGGCTGGTCGCCAGACGTCTGCCACCACGATAACCCGAGGTGGGCTCAGCGGCGAGGAAGGTGGGCGCGACGCAAGAAGTCGGCAAGAAGTCCGAGGCGGCGGGGGTCAGCGGCCGGAGGCGAGCGCGACGTCTTCGGAGATGGCGTCGTGGGTCTCGAGGAACAGCACGAGGTCCAGCAGGTCGTCGTATCCGATCGGGCGACCGTCGTGGATCTCACGAGCCTCCGCGGGCACCGCGATGCGCTCGATCCGGACACCGGCGGAGCTCAGCAGCCGCACGACCTCCTCGTCGGCCGGCTTCTCGACGTCGACCCGGCACTGCGGGCACCCGAAGACGTAGCTGCTGTGCGAGTCGCTCTCGCGGATCGCCTCGGTGACGCGCACGCGGACCTGACGAGGGGTGAGGTCGACATCACCGCACATCGGACAGGTCGCCTTGATGGTGGCCATCGGGCCCTCCTCCCACAGTCTCTCTTGCCTTGACGCAGGGAGTCTCGGCACGTACCCAGGGGGTGCTTGAGCCCTCGCGGGGCACGGATGTGCACCGAGGGTCCCGAGCCGACCCGTACGGCCCAGCAGGGGTCCGGCGAAGGGACTACCCATGGCCAGGGATACGAGCGACGAACGGCCTCAGACGTCGTAGGCCGCAAGGGCGCGCAGGGCCTCGGCACGCACCCGCTCGACGATGTCGGGGCGGTCCAGGACGGTGATCGAGTCACCCATTCGGAGCAGGAGTCGCACGAACCATCGTTCGTCGGCCACCGGCATGACGACCCGCAGCCGCCCGTCGGCCAGCTCGGTCACCGACTCGACGGGGTTCTCCTCCGCCACCCACGACACCTCGGCCGCGAGCTCGAGGGTCACCGGCGGACCGTCGGGGCGCAGCGCGCCCGCGCCGAGGTCGACGGGTACGGCGTCCGACGGCACCTCGGCCGGCAGGTCGAGCACCTCGACCGCCTCGATCCGGTCCAGGCGGAACGTCCGCACGGCCTCGGCCCGGCGGCACCAGGCTTCGAGATAGGCGCGGCCGTCCAGCGTGAGCGCCCGCATGGGGTCGACGTCGCGCTCGGTGCGCTCGTCGACGGCTCCGACATAGGTGATGTGCAGGCGACGACCCTCGCCCAGGCCGCGCGAGACAGCCTCGGTGACCATCGGGTCGTGCGTGGTGTCGACCGCCACCGTGACCCCGTCAGCAGCCCGCAGCGCCTCCCCTGCCGCCGCCTCGAGCTTGGTCGTGGCGCCGGCCAGCGCGGCCCGGTCGTGCGGTCCGGGCACCTGGGCCAGCACGCGCAGGGCGACCAGCAGCGACGCCGCCTCGTCAGGCGAGAGCCGCAGCGGACGGTCGAGGGTCTGGGCGTCGATCACCGTGATCCGACCGTCGTCGTCCCAGAACTGGATGTCGACGAGATCGCCGTGCATGTGCCCCGGGCGCCCGGTGCAGATGAGCAGCCAGAGGTCGGCCTGCAGCTGCTCGGCAGTGATGCCGAAGTGCGCAGCCGCCTCGTCGACGGTGATCCCGGCGTTGGCCGAGAGCCACGGCACCAGCGCCAGGAGCCGCGAGAGCCGGGTCGCCGCAGGTTCGGGCGCGGGCCTGGTGCTCATGAGGTCACCGCCGAGATGCCGGCGGCAGAGCGCAGCCGGCGTACGACGGCGTCCCGCAGCGAGGCGGGCTCCAGGACGACGACGGCGGCGCCGTGACCCACGATCTCCGCGGCCAGCGCCTCGTCGTCGGAGTAGGTGAGTACCACGACGTCTCCGTCCCCGACGGGGTCCACCGAGATGGCCCGGCGGCGCAGGCCGTTGCCGCGGCCGACGGCCACCCGCAACCGAGCGGTGAGCGCACCGACCCGGCCGGCCGACGACGACGCGATGGCACCGCCGAGGTCGAGGCCGGCGGGGATGTCATAGACGCCCGCAGCCCCCACGACGGAGGCGGCACCGACAACACGGGAGAGCCGGAAGACCCGCATCGCATCCCGGTTGGTGTCGCGACCGATGAGATACCAGTGCCCCCGGCGAGACGCGACGCCGTAGGGCTCCACCTCGCGCGGCTCCGGGGCGGGGTCCTCGGGCTTTCGATAGCTGAAGCGCACCCGTCGCCGCGCGCGCAGTGCCTCGAGCAGCACCGGGAACGACGGCTCGGCCGTGGCGATACGCGTCTCGATGCCGACCGGGCCGTCGACGACGCTGCCGTCGCCCAACGTCTCGAGCTTGCGCATCGCGCGCTGCGCTGCCGGCCCGAGGCTGGCCTGCTCCCACACCCGCGCCGCGAGGCCGAGCACGGCGAGCTCGTCGGCGGTGAAGTCGACTGCGGGCAGGGCGTAGTCGTCAGCGGCGACGCGATAGCCCTCGATGCCACCGATGCCGTCAGACCCCTCGACGGTCTCGACCGGCACGCCCATGCTGCGCAGCTCGTCCTTGTCGCGCTCGAACATCCGCTCGAAGGCCTCGTCGGACGTGCTCTCGCGATACGCGTCGATCGCATCCTTGAGGACGTGCTTGGGCACCGGGCGCGACGACGCCATGAGCGCGAAGAGCAGGTTGAGCAGCCGCTCGGTGCGATCCTTCTGGCTCACGCGTCCGCTCCCTCCGCCGTGCCGGTGGTCGTGCCGGTCGTGGTACGCCGCACCCCTCGGGAGTCAGCGCACGCCGAGCAGGTCGATCACGAACACGAGGGTCTGGCCCGAGAGGCGGTGACCGCCACCCGCAGCGCCGTAGGCCTGCTCCGGCGGGATCGTGAGCTGGCGGCGGCCGCCGACCTTCATGCCGGGGATGCCGTCCTGCCAGCCCTTGATGAGGCCGCGCAGCGGGAACTCGATGGGCTCGCCGCGGTCCCAGCTGGCGTCGAACTGGTCGCCGCTGTCGAACTCGACGCCGACGTAGTGCACCAGCACGGTCGCCCCGGCGACAGCCTCGGCGCCCTCACCCACCACCAGGTCGGCGATCACGAGGTCAGCGGGTGCGTCGCCACCCGGGAAGTCGATCTCGGGCTTCTCGCTCATCGGTCTCTCCTCGCGTGGGGCGTACGCCGTCCCACCAGGCCGGTGGTGCAGCGGGTGCAGAGAACGGTCCGGCACTCAGGGCGCCGGGCACGGTCACTCGCCCTGCATCCGTGATCCAGGGCCTCAGTGCAGAGCCTGCCGGTGTCCGGGCTCCGGTTACGGGACCGACACGAGGTCGACCACGAAGACGAGCGGCTCGTTGGCCTTCACACCGAGGTTGGCCGGCGGGTTGGCGCCGAATCCCTGAGCTCCCGTCATCACGATGAGCCGGCGGCCGCCGACCTTCATCCCAGGCACCCCGTCGGCGATGCCGGTGATGATCTGGGTGAGGTCGAACGACACGGCCTTGCCGGTCTTCCAGGACGAGTCGAAGGTCTTGCCGGTCGAGGCGAGGGCTCCGACGTACTGCATCGAGACGGTGGCACCGGCCTTGGCCTCGGCGCCGGTCCCGACGGTGATGTCGCTGATGGTGAGCTGGGTGACCTTGGCGGTCTCGGGGGTGACGGCGATGGTCGGCGCCTTGCCGGCGTCGCCGGTCACGGTGACGCCCGCGGTGCCCTCGACGTGCGGGCCGACGGTCGGCACCGGGGTGGGCACGGCGTCGACCACGAAGACGAGCGCCTCATTGGCGGCGATCTCGGCCGACGGCGGGTTGGCGCCGTAGGCCTGGTCACCAGGGATGACGAGCAGGCGACGGCCGCCGAGCTTCATGCCAGGGAGACCGTTGGTCCAGCCGGCGATGACCTTGTCGAGGGAGAAGGTGGAGGGCTGACCGCGGTCCCAGGAGGCGTCGAACTTCTTGCCCGACACGGCTCCGATGCCGATGTACTGCGCGGTGATCGACGAGCCGGCCGCCACCGCCGTGCCGGTGCCCTGCACGAGGTCGCACACCTGCAGCTTGGTGACCTTGGAGGTGTCCGGTCCGAGCTTCACGACCGGAGCCGCGTTCAGCTCACCGGTCACGGTGACGCCGGCGTTGCCGACCTCGTACGCAGCACCCGCAGGGGTGCCGGCACAGTCGCCGGTCGCGCCCGTGGCGCCGCCCGTCGTGGCACCCGACGCGCTCGACGTGCTGGAGGACGACGCTCCGCAGCCGGCGAGAGCGAGCGTCGCGGCGAGCACGACGGTGACAGGGGCGAGGTGGCGCGGGAGACGAGGCTTCACGAGGAACGACCCTAACTTGCCCGCAGGACGGTTCTGTCCACCTGGACTGCGACCCTGGGCACACCTCGGTGACGGTTGGGTGACAGTTCGGTGTGAGCGCGGGTGTCAGTCGGGAGTCCGGGTCTGCGTCAGCCCGCCGGCAGCGCGATCTGGAAGAACCGGGGGCGATAGAGCACCGGGTCTGCGGCCAGCAGCGCGGGGTCGTCGGAGTTCTGGCTCACGGAGACGATGACGTGACCCGGTGTCGGGAGCAGGTCGGGGTGGGCCAGCGGCATGTAGCGCACCAGATGGCGGGTGAGGTCCGACGGGATCTGGGCGACCGGGTCCGGGGCAGGGAACGGGCCGGTCGGCGATCGGGACGACCAGACCACGAGGTCGTGGCCCAGGAACTCGTCGCGCTTGGAGACGACCCACCACCGGCCGTCGCGCTCGAACACCGACAGCGTCTGCGAGACCCCGCCCTGCGCGGCGATGACCGGCTCGGCCCGGGTCGCATCGTGCTGCCACGTCCGGCCGTCCCAGTAGTCCCAGGTCTCGGGGTGCTCCACGTCCTCCGGCTTCGTACGCGCCACCGAGAGCGCGAAGCCGAACACGAGGTGCTGCTCGGGGTTGGAGGTGCCGTAGATGTAGGCGAAGCCGTCGTCCGCGACCCAGACCGCTGCGCCCCAGGTCGGACGGCGGCGGTCGATGGAGTCCGGCCCGAGGTCGGTGACGCGCTGGAGCACCGGTTGCCCCCCGCGATCGACCCGGAAGACCGCGATGGCCGGTCCGAGGTTCTCGAAGTGCCCTCCGCCTCCGGAACCTCGCACTCGCTGAGCCATGACGGCGACGAGGTCATAGCCCTCGCGGCTCACCTTGCCGATCGACATCGGCCAGTAGCCCACGCCATCGACGCGGTCCGGGATGACCGCCCCGTTGCTCGGCGAAGAGACCACCGTGATGCAGCTGCTGCTGAACAGCAGCATCGAGTTGCGGACATAGCGGGGGCCGGGGAAGTCCGCCCCTCGCAGGGTGTCGCCGAACACCCAGAGCCCGCGACCGTCCGACAGGACGACGTCGGCCCCCACGTCACCGCCACGGAACGACGGGACCGAGCGGTAGGCCGTCACCACCGAGTCGAGCTGTTCGACCGTCGTCGGTCGGGTGAAGGGCACGCAGGTGCTGGAGGTCGGCACCGGACCAGGCACGGGCGCGGGAGACGCGCAGCCCGCCACGGCGGCCACGACAAGAGCCGCGAGCAGCGTGCGACGCGGCGTACGCCGCCGCTCGAGCAGACTCACGTGCACTCCTCGCCACAGTCGCGCCGGGGCCGCTCCTGGGAGGGATCCCTCCGCCGGATCTCGCGGGTCCGTCAGGGCCATCCTGGGTGTCGCACGCGGGGTCGGCGAGCGCGGGCCGTCGCGGTGGTGCCGGGCGTCACATGCTGGCGATCAGCTTCTCCACACGGTCATCGACGGAACGGAACGGGTCCTTGCAGAGCACGGTGCGCTGCGCCTGGTCGTTGAGCTTGAGGTGCACCCAGTCGACGGTGAAGTCACGACGCCGCTCCTGCGCGCGCTTGACGAAGTCACCGCGCAGCTTGGCGCGCGTCGTCTGGGGCGGCACCGACTTCGCCTCGAAGACGTCGAGGTTGCGGCTCACCCGCGCGACGGCTCCCCGCGCCTCGAGGAGGTAGTAGAGACCGCGCGAACGCGTGATGTCGTGGTAGGCGAGGTCGAGCTGGGCGATGCGCGGGTTGGACATCTCCATGCCGTTCTTGGCCATGTAGCGCTCGAGCAGGCGCAGCTTGATGACCCAGTCGATCTCACGCTCCACGAGCGAGAGGTTGCCGGTATCGACGGCGGTGACCGTGCGCGTCCAGAGGTCGATCACGCGGGCGTGGATTCCCTGCGGGTCGTCGAGAAGTCCGCGGCGTTGCGCGAAGTCTCGCGCCCGGTCGAGGAACTCGGTCTGGATCTGCAGCGCGGAGAGCTCGCGGCCGTTGGCGAGCTTCACGGTCTTGCGACCGGTCGGATCGTGGCTGATCTCGCGGATCGCGCGGATCGGGTTCTCCAGGGTCATGTCGCGCAGGACGGTTCCATGCTCGAGCATCCGCAGCACGAGGTCGGCCGAGCCGACCTTGAGCATCGTCGTCGTCTCGCTCATGTTGGAGTCACCGACGATGACGTGCAGCCGGCGATAGCGCTCCGCGTCGGCGTGCGGCTCGTCGCGGGTGTTGATGATCGGTCGCGAGCGAGTCGTGGCGCTCGAGACGCCTTCCCAGATGTGCTCGGCCCGTTGGCTGACGCAGTAGACCGCGCCGCGAGGGGTCTGCAGCACCTTGCCCGCGCCGGCGATGATCTGCCGCGACACGAGGAACGGGATCAGCGTGTCGGCGAGGCGCGAGAACTCCCCCTGGCGGCCGATGAGGTAGTTCTCGTGGCAGCCGTAGGAGTTACCGGCCGAGTCGGTGTTGTTCTTGAACAGATAGACATCTCCCGCGATGCCCTCCTCCTGCAGACGACGCTCGGCATCGACGAGCAGCCCTTCGAGGATCCGCTCCCCCGCCTTGTCGTGCGTGACTAGGTCGGTGATGTCGTCGCACTCGGGCGTCGCGTATTCCGGGTGGCTGCCGACATCGAGGTAGAGCCGGGCTCCGTTGCGGAGGAAGACGTTGCTCGAACGGCCCCAGGAGACGACCCGGCGGAACAGATAGCGCGCGACCTCGTCCGGAGACAGGCGCCGCTGCCCTCGAAAGGTGCAGGTGACGCCGTACTCCGTCTCGATGCCGAAGATCCGCCGGTCCACACCATCACCCTAGGCACGCACCGCGTCCGGCGCAGGTCGCCGCGCGCGCGCGACCGACGCAGTTGCGTCAGGCAGGGTCGCCCGCCGCGTCATCGCTGTCGTCGTCGACGTCGAGGATCTCGGCGAGCCGCTGGCCGGGGATCCGACGGAACTTGCGGCGCGGCCGGTCCCGGTCGAGCACCGCGACCTCGAGCTGAGCCGGGGTGAGCACCCGCGTCTCCGCGGAGCTCGCCGAGCTCTTCGCACCGGCGCCACCTGACGGGTTGGCTGCCGTGCCGGTCGTTGATCCCGTGGAGGCAGCCGAGCCGCCGGCTCCACCTCCACCTCCGCCGCCGTTGCCGGACTGCTCGGATCCCAGCAGCTCCACGGCGAGGCGCAGCGCAGCCTCGAGGGAGAGCCCGGCGGTCCACCGCTCGCGCAGGGCAGCGGTGATCGCTTCGGCCGAGCCGCCCATGGCGACGAATCCGTACTCGTCGCCGACTGACCCGTCGAAGGTCAGGCGATAGAGCTGGTCGTCGTGCTCGGTGGCACCCACCTCCGCGACGACGATCTCTACCTCGTACGGCTTCTGCGTCTCGGTGAAGATCGTGCCGAGGGTCTGCGCGTAGGCGTTCGCGAGCGAGCGACCGGTGACGTCGCGACGGTCGTAGGAATAGCCGCGAAGGTCGGCCAGTCGCACACCGGCCACCCGCAGGTTCTCGAACTCGTTGTACTTCCCGACCGCCGCGAAGGCGATCCGGTCATAGATCTCGGAGATCTTGTGCAGGGCGCGGGAGCGGTTCTCCGCGACGAAGAGGAGACCACCGGCGTACTGCATCACGATGACGCTGCGGCCGCGCGCGATGCCCTTGCGGGCGTAGTCGGCCTTGTCCTTGATGACCTGCTCGGGCGAGACGTAGAACGGCACGCTCATGGGGTTGTTCCTCGCATGTCGTTGCTCCTCGCTCAGCCCGTGATCGGGGCGGTCGGGCCGTCGGGGCGCACGGTCCGCGCGGCGACGACAGCGCGGACGATCGGGTCGAGCTCGGCCTCGGGGAGCCGGCGATAGCCGTCGATGTCGACGACCGCGATCACCGGCAGGATGCCGCGCGCGAGGTCCGGCCCGCCGGTAGCAGAGTCGTCGTCGGCGGCGTCGTACAAGCTCTCGACCGCGACGGTCACCGCCTCGACCGGTGTGAGGTCGTCGCGCCACAGCTTCTTGAGCGCGCCCCGCGCGAACATGGAGCCGGAGCCGACGCCATGGTGGCGGTGCTCCTCGTAGCGACCACCGGTGACGTCGAAGCTGAAGATGCGGCCGCCGCTCGTCTCGGTGTCATAGCCCGCGAACATCGGCACGACGGCCAGCCCCTGCATGGCCATGCCGAGGTTGCCGCGGATCAGGGTGGCGAGACGGTTTGCCTTGCCGTCGACCGAGAGCTGCGCGCCCTCGATCTTCTCGTAGTGCTCGAGCTCGACCTGGAAGAGCTTGACCATCTCGACGGCGAGACCTGCGGTGCCCGCGATACCGATGCAGCTGGACTCGTCGGCAGGGAAGACCTTCTCGATGTCCTTCTGCGCGATGATGTTTCCCATCGTGGCGCGGCGGTCACCGGCCATGAGGACTCCCCCGGCGAAGGTCAGCGCGACGATCGTCGTGCCGTGCACGGCATCGACCGAGGTACCTGAGGGCAGCGGGCGCCCGGCCGGAAGCAGGCTCGGGTCGTGGCTGGCGAGGAACTCCGCGAACGACGACGACCCTGACTGGAGGAACGCCGCGGGCAGCATCGAGCCGGGGCCGCGACCGGTGCTCACTGGCCACCCTTCTGGACGAACCCGCGGACGAACTCCTCGGCGTTGGTCTCGAGCGCCTCGTCGATGTCGTCGAGGATCGCGTCGATGTCGGCGTCGAGCGCCTCCTTGCGGGCGGCCAGGTCCGTCGACGGCGTGGCGGCGGTCTCCTCGTCGACCTTGTCGTTCTCCTCGGAGCGTGACCGGTGCTGCTGCTCGCCGCTGTCACGAGTCGGCATGTCGGCCTCCCAACGTCTCACCCGGCCGAGCGCCGGGATCAGCACGACCCTACCCACGCGACCGCACCGGTGCCGGGCGAGGCAGGACGAAGCGTCGCCGCGTGTCTGCGGCGCCTGCGTGTCTGCAGCGCCGCGAGGGCTCAGGCGTCGCGGTTGAGGGCAGCGAGGAGCTCGCCCGCCGTGGCACAGCGCTCGAGCAGGTCGCCGACGTGCGCCCGGGTGCCGCGGAGCGGTTCCAGGGTCGGCACCCGCTGCAGCGCGTCGTGCCCGGGTACGTCGAAGATGACCGAGTCCCAGGACGCCGCCGCGATGGCGTCGGGATAGCGACGCATGCACTCGCCGCGGAACCACGCGCGGGTGTCCGTCGGTGGTGTCTGCACGGCTGCGGCGACCTGCTCGTCGGTCGTGATCCGCTCGATCGCACCCCGTGCCTGGAGCCGGTTGGCCAGGCCCTTGTCGGGACGTACGTCGGAGTACTGCAGGTCGACGAGGTGCAGCCGCGCGTGGTCCCAGTCGATCCCGTCGCGGTCGCGATAGCCCTGCAGCACCGAGAGCTTGGCGACCCAGTCGAGCTCTCGCGCGAGCTGCATCGGGTCGGACTCGAGCCGGGTGAGCACTGACTCCCACCGGTCGAGGACGTCGACCGTCTGCGCGTCGACGTCGGCCCCGAGCCGGTCCTCGACGTACTTCCGTGCCTGCTCCAGGAACTCCAGCTGCATCTGCAGAGCCGAGATCCGACGGCCCGAGCGCAGCGTCACCAGATGACGCAGCGACGGGTCGTGCGACACCTGGTGCATCTCGCGCACCGGGTGGTCCATGACCAGGTCGAGATCGAGGAAGTCGTCCTCGAGCATGGCCAGGACGAGCGAGGTCGTTCCCAGCTTGAGGTAGGTCGAGACCTCGGCGAGATTGGCGTCACCCACGATCACGTGGAGGCGCCGGTATTTCTCCGGGTCGGCGTGGGGTTCGTCGCGCGTGTTGATGATGGGGCGCTTGAGAGTGGTCTCCAGACCGACCTCGACCTCGAAGAAGTCGGCGCGCTGCGAGAGCTGATAGCCGTGCTGGCGGCCGTCCTGGCCGAGACCCACGCGCCCGGAGCCGGTGATCACCTGGCGCGAGACGAAGAACGGCGTCAGGTGCTTGACGATGTCGGCGAACGGCGTCGACCTGCGCATGAGGTAGTTCTCATGGGTGCCGTACGACGCGCCCTTGTTGTCGGTGTTGTTCTTGTAGAGGTTGACCGGCTGCGCGCCCGGGATCCGCGTGACCAGCTCCGCGGCCCGCGCCATGATCCACTCGCCGGCCTTGTCCCATACCACCGCGTCGAACGGGTTGGTGATCTCCGGGCTGGAATACTCCGGGTGCGCGTGGTCGACGTAGAACCGTGCCCCGTTGGTGAGGATGAGGTTGGCCAGACCCATGTCCTCGTCGGTGAGCTGGCTCGGATCGGCGTCGGCACGGGTGAGGTCGAATCCGCGCGCGTCGCGCAGTGGGGTCTCCTCGTCGTAGTCCCATCGAGCCTTGAGCCGCGCCGGGAGCGTGATCGCGTTGCCGTAGGCGTTGACGACCTGCGAGCTCGTGAGCATCGAGTTGACGTGCGGATGCCCCGGCACCGAGATGCCGTACTCCGTCTCGATCCCCATGACGCGGTGCACAGTCATACCGCGAGGGTACGTCGCCAACCCCCACCCCCGCCCTCCCGACCTGCCGTGATCTTGGTCGTGTGGTCGTTTCCCGGGCCGGGTAGCGAGCACACGACCAAGATCACGCGAGGTGGGGGGTGGCTCCGCGGGTGCGGGTGGAGAGCAGCAGGCGCACGGCGGCCCACCAGACGATGGTCGCCCCCAGGACGTGTACGGCGACGAGTGCCCAGGGGAGCGCGGTGAAGTACTGCACGTAGCCCACGAGGCCCTGGCCGAGGAAGGTGACGAGCAGCAGGCTCGCGGCATCCCGGGTCGATGCTGGTGCGCCCGTGGCGCGCAGCGCCACCAGAAGACCCGCGAGCAGTCCGATCGAGAGCACGACGACGTCGGCGTGCAGCCAGCTCATCGACTGCGGGTCGAGGCCGAGACGGTGCGTGCGCTCGTCTCCTGCGTGCGGCCCGCTGGCCGTCACCACCATGCCCACGACGAGGATCACTCCGGTCAGCGCGGTCAGCGCCATGACGCCGGCGCGGACCTCACGGCGTACGACGACGACCACCGGCCGGTCACCGTGCTCTGCGGCGCGTCGGACGAGCACGGTGACCAGCGCGACGAGGCCGAGCGACAGCAGCAGGTGCGAGCCGACGGCGAGGGGATGGAGGTTGGTCAGCACCGTGATGCCACCGAGGGGGATCTGCGCGACGGTGCCGAGCAGGGGCACGGCCGCCAGCCAGGTCAGCGCCGGTCGAGCGACGAGACCGGTGCGCCGTCTCCGACGCGCGTCGCGCACCGCCACCACGAGCGCTGCGACCGCGAGCACCATGAGGACAACCGTGAGCAGCCGGTTGCCAAACTCGACGTAGGTGTGCCAGGTCTCGGGCTGGTTGGCGACCGGCGTCAGCGACTCGTCGGTGCACCGCGGCCAGGTCGGGCAGCCGAGGCCTGAGCTCGTGAGACGGACGACAGCACCGGTGACGATGATGCCCATCTGCGCGACCAGGTTGGCGGTGTAGACCCGTCGTGCGAGCAGCGGTGCACGGCCGTCGACATCCCCCGATGTCCTCGGACTCAGGGTCTCTGCGGCCTCGCGGGGGTGCGTCGTCACGATGTCAGCGTAGGTGAGGTGACGACAGGTCGCCGGTCGCGCCCGTCCGTCGCGACCTAGGTCACACCGAGCTGAGGTCCGACCCGCTGATCCACGTCGCGCAAGTCAAGCCGGGAGCGTCCCGCGCACCAGGCTGTGGTGGGAGTGGCCCGGGTTGCCGTCGCTCGGCTCGAGCGAGACGTCGACCACGGGATAGTCGCTCATCGACACACCGGGCGGCATCGCGAAGGTGCCCTTGTCGCTGCCGTCGAGCACGCCGAGCGCGATGAGCTTCTCGCCCTTGCGGTCGAGGAGCCACACCTCGTAGAACCCGTCCGGCTTGGCGAGGCCGGACACGTCGACCAGGACCTGAGCGCCGGTCGAGGTCGACACGACCTCGACGTTCCCCGTCGCCTGCGACCCGGCGAGCGGGGCCAGGGCGGTTTCCGCCACGATCGTCGGCGCGACGGTCGAGCGCTGGCTCGAGGTCGCGGCGTACATCACTCCGCTGCCGACCACGAGCCCGACGCATGCGGCTGCAGCGACGGTGACCCACTGCAACATCCGTCGGGGCGCAGGCACCGCCAGCACCGGGGTGGGCTGCGCCGTCGCGGGAAGTGACGGTGCCGGCCCCTCGAGCTCGTCGGTGATCCTCGACCACACCGAGTTCGGGGCGGGTACCAGCGCGTCCTTCGACGTCACGGTGCGCGCGGCCGCGACTACCGCCGAGAAGCTCTCGACCTCGCCACGACACTCGGTGCACGACCCCAGATGCCGCTGGGCGGTGATGAAGTCGTCGCCCGTGCCAGGCGCCTCGCCGAGCGCGAGGAGAGCGATGACCTCGGGGTCGAGGTGGCCGGAGCGCTGCGCCGTGTCACGCGGAGACACCGTCGACCTCCAACCGGGTGCGCAGGCGCTCGAGAGAGCGGCGGATGTGGCTCTTGACCGTACCGAGCGGGAGGCTCAGCAGGCTGACGATCTGGGCGTGGGTCAGATCCTGGAAGAACGCGAGCTCCAAGATGCGTTTCTGTGGGTCGCCGAGCCGGGCCAGCTCGTCGGCCAGGAGCACCCGCGCCGCCACGTCGCTCTCGTGGCCGTCGACGACCGGCTCTCGCGAGCTGGCCGTGCCCACCGCATCCACCGCCCGACGCTCACGGGTGCGAGCCTCCCACCGGTCGGCGATCCGTCGACGTGTGATGGTGACCAGCCAGCCGGGGAGGGTTCCCAGATCTGGGTCGAACGTCGCCTGCCCTCACCACGCCGCCACGAAGACCTGCTGGGTGATGTCGGCAGCGTCCTCGGTGTTGCCCGTCGACCTCAGCGCCAGGGTGTGGACGAGCGCCGACCAGCGGCGGTAGGCCTCGGGCAGCGCCTCGGGATCACCGGCGGCGAAGCTGCGTCCGAGAGCGGCGACGTCCGGATCGACAACGGTGCTGGCACGGGGAGCGACCGACAGGCTCCGGCCGGACCCGGTCGGGTCGG
Organism: Candidatus Nanopelagicales bacterium; assembly: GCA_025351185.1. Classification (GTDB taxonomy): domain Bacteria; phylum Actinomycetota; class Actinomycetes; order S36-B12; family CAIYMF01; genus Longivirga. Next base: position 7,985 of record JANXWJ010000164.1, on the reverse strand, counting down.
GGCGACTGCTGCTCACCGGCGGTTCCTCCCGATCGTCGTCATGGCCTCCAGGGTCGCCGGGAAGCCGCAGTTGCGCGACCGGAGACCGTCACCACCCCTTCGCCCGCGACCGCGCGTCTGGATGCGCCACGTTCCGGCGAATCTCGCCCGCACCCACGGCTCGCCACTTCTTCCCGGGACCAGCCGGGCCACGTCCCGACGACGAGCGGTCTAGGACCAGCGGAAGGTGCGGGCGGTCGCCCAGCCAGCGACGACGGCCCAGACGAGGAGCACGCCGACGGCACCGAGCGGCAGGCCCTGCCCGTGCAGCAGCATGTCACGCAGGCCTTGGCCCAGGGCGGCGGACGGCAGGGCCGACACCAGTGGTTGCAGCGCCGAGGGCAGCCGGTCGGCCGGGATCACGACACCACCGACCACGAGCAGCAGCAGGTAGACCGCGTTGGCGACCGCCAGCGTCGCCTCGGCGCGCAGGGTGCCGGCGATGAGCAGACCGACCGCTGAGAACGCGGCGGTGCCGAGCACGAGGAGCACGAGTGCCCAGATCGGATTGCCCTGCGGGTGCCAGCCGAGTGTGAACGCCACCGCCGAGACGAGCACGACCTGGACCGCCTCGACCGCGAGGACGCCGAGCGTCTTCGCCACGAGGAGGCCGGAGCGACCCAGAGGCGTCGACCCCAGAAGGCGGAGCACGCCGTATCGCCGCTCGAAGCCGGTGGCGATCGCCTGACCGGTGAACGCCGTCGACATCACGGACAGCGCAAGGATGCCCGGGGCTACCGCGTCGATGGCGGGGGAGTGGCTGACGACCGACTCCGGGAGCTTCGAGAGGCCGATGAGGAGCACGAGCGGGATGACGAGGGTGAGCAGCAGCTGCTCGCCGTTGCGCAGGGTCATCCGGATCTCGGCTGCCGTCTGGGTGTGCAGGATGCGGCCTCGCGGCGCAGCTGCGGGGCGTGGGGCCAGGCCGCCGGGCAGAGTCGACGCGGTCATGCTCGGAGCTCGCGTCCGGTGAGCTCGAGGAACACGTCTTCGAGGCTGCGACGACCGGTCCTCATGTCGCGGGGCACGACGTCGTGCGCCGAGCACCAGTCGCCGACGGCCGAGAGCACCGCCGGACCGACGACCCCCTCGACCCGGTAGGCACCCGCTGATGCCTCGAGCACACCGGCACCCGGGGGGAGCAGTGAGCGCAGGCTGTCGAGCGCAAGGCCCGGCTCGGCACAGAACGCGAGGACGTCACTGCCGCCGGTGAGCTCGGTCGGAGTCCCCGTCGCGACGAGTCGGCCGTGATCGATGATGACGACGCGGTCGGCGAGGCGCTCGGCCTCATCCATGAGGTGCGTGGTGAGCACCACCGTGACGCCGTCGCGCCGCAGCTGCTCGACGAGATCCCACGCCGCCAGGCGGGTCTGGGGGTCCATGCCCGCGCTGGGCTCGTCGAGGAACACCAGGTCGGGACGCCCCACGACGGCGCACGCGAGCGCGAGCCGCTGCTTCTCCCCGCCTGACATCCGGCGGTAGGACGCTGTCACCGAGTCCAGGCCGAGCCGGGCGACGAGGTCGTCCACGTCGAGGGGCTCGGCGTAGAACGACGCGAGGTGGCGCAGCATCGGCACGGGTCGCGCCGAGGCGTAGATCCCACCGTCCTGCAGCATGACGCCGATGCGGGCGCGCAGCGCGGCACCGTCGCGCTGCGGGTCGAGGCCCCACACACGTACCGATCCGGAATCCGGACGCCGATAGCCCTCGCAGATCTCGACCGTGGACGTCTTGCCAGCACCGTTGGGGCCCAGCAGCGCTGTGATCGCACCCGCAGGCACCTCGAAGGAGAGTCCGTCCAGCGCCCGGGTGTCGCCGTAGGACAGCCGCAGGTCGTCCAGGACCACGGCAGGAGCAGCGGCCGCAGCTCCTGATGTCGTCACTCGAGGGAGTCTAGGTAGCGCTCGTGAGACCGCCATCGGTGAGGGTTCCGCCCAGGGCAGAGGGGGTTGCTGTCGCGCTTCGTGGCGAATTAGGCAACAATGACGTTGTGAAATCGATGAGTCGTCCGACCGGGGCTCCGGCCCGGGTTGCGCGGGTGCTGCTCGAGGGTGGCCCGCAGACCGCGGCCGCGCTCGCCGAGCGCCTCGGCCTGTCGACCACAGCCGTCCGTCGTCACCTCGACACCCTGGTCGACGCCGGGCATGTCGAGGCGGGGGAGCGGGCTCCCTACGGTCCGCAGGCGGGACGCGCAGTGATCCGCGGACGCGGTCGCCCGGCTCGGGTCTACAGCGTCTCGGCCACGGGCCGTGAGTCCTTCGAGTCGGCCTACGACGACCTCGCCGTCGGCGCCCTGCGCTTCCTCGGGGAGTCCGTCGGCCCTGCTGCGATCGCGGCGTTCGCGTCGCAGCGGGTGATCGAGCTCGAGAAGCGATATTCCCCGTCCCTCGCCGATGTCGCGACGGCTGACCGGGCAGCTGCGCTGGTCGAGGCGCTCAACGCCGACGGCTACGCCGCGTCGCTCTCGGTGGGTGCCAATGACTCCACCGCCCAGATCTGCCAGCACCACTGCCCGGTCGCGCACGTGGCGACCGAGTTCCCCGCGCTCTGCGACGCCGAGACCGAGGCCTTCGGCCTGCTGCTCGGCACCCACGTCACCCGTCTGGCGACGCTCGCCCACGGCGACGGCGTCTGCACGACCCTCGTCTCCCGTACGCCGTCGGCGACGGCTTCACGGCTCACCGCATCACCCGCCCAACCGCAGGAGGTCCTGTCATGACGACCGAGATCCACGACGAGCTCGAGGGGCTGGGTCGCTACGACTTCGGCTGGGCCGACAAGGATGTCGCAGGTGCCAACGCGCGTCGCGGCATCAACGAGGACGTCGTCCGCGACATCAGCGCGAAGAAGAACGAGCCCGAATGGATGCTGGAGACGCGTCTGAAGGCCCTGCGCCTCTTCATGAAGAAGCCCATGCCGTCCTGGGGCTCCGACCTCGGTGGCATCGACTTCGACAACATCAAGTACTTCGTACGCTCGACGGAGAAGCAGGCAGCGACCTGGGACGACCTCCCCGACGACATCAAGAACACCTACGACCGCCTCGGCATCCCCGAGGCCGAGAAGCAGCGCCTCGTCTCCGGCGTCGCCGCTCAGTACGAGTCCGAGGTCGTCTACCACAAGATCCGCGAAGACCTCGAGGAGCAGGGTGTCATCTTCCTCGACACCGACACCGCGCTGCGCGAGCACGAGGACGTCTTCCGCGAGCACTTCGCGACCGTGATCCCCAGCGGTGACAACAAGTTCTCGGCACTCAACACCGCAGTGTGGTCCGGCGGCTCGTTCATCTACGTGCCCAAGGGCGTCCGCGTCGACATCCCGCTGCAGGCCTACTTCCGGATCAACACCGAGAACATGGGCCAGTTCGAGCGCACCCTGATCATCGTCGACGAGGACGCCTACGTTCACTACGTCGAGGGCTGCACCGCGCCGATCTACTCCAGCGACTCGCTGCACTCGGCGGTCGTCGAGATCATCGTCCGCAAGGGCGCGCGCTGCCGCTACACCACCATCCAGAACTGGTCCAACAACGTCTACAACCTCGTGACCAAGCGCGCGGTCGCCCAGGCCGGCGCGACGATGGAGTGGGTCGACGGCAACATCGGATCCAAGGTGACGATGAAGTACCCGGCGGTGTGGATGGTCGGGGAGCACGCCAAGGGCGAGACGCTGTCGATCGCGTTCGCAGGCGAGGGCCAGCACCAGGACGCCGGTGCCAAGATGGTGCACGCAGCGCCCAACACCTCGTCGTCGATCGTGTCGAAGTCGGTCGCTCGTGGCGGTGGTCGCACGTCCTACCGCGGGCTCGTCCAGATCAACGAGGATGCCCACGGCTCGAAGAGCACCGTGAAGTGCGACGCCCTGCTCGTCGACGACATCAGCCGCTCCGACACCTATCCCTACGTCGATGTCCGCACCGACGACGCGTCGATGGGGCACGAGGCCACGGTCTCCAAGATCAGCGCCGACCAGCTCTTCTACCTCATGTCCCGTGGCATGACCGAGGACGAGGCCATGGCCATGATCGTCCGCGGCTTCGTCGAGCCCATCGCGCGTGAGCTGCCGATGGAGTACGCCCTCGAGCTCAACCGGCTCATCGAGCTGCAGATGGAAGGAGCGGTGGGCTGAGTGTCGGCCAGCGCCGTGGCGGCATCAGCCGCCATCACACCTGAGAACCGCGAGCGTGAGGTCTCACTCACCGCACCGGCGAAGGACCACGCGCCGCGTGTCTTCTCGCGCGACCCCGCCGACTTCCCGGTCCCGACCGGGCGCGAGGAGGAGTGGCGGTTCACCCCGCTGCGTCGCTTCGCGCGTCTCCTCGAGGGTGCGCCGGCCACCGAGCGACTCGAGTGGACATCGGAGACACCGATCGGTGTCGTCATCGACGTGCTCGCGGCCGACGACCCTGCGCTCCTCGGTCTGCCGCTGCCGGTGGACCGCCTCTCAGCGCTTGCGGTCGCGAACGCCGATGGTGCTGTGCGCGTGACAATCCCCGAGGACGCCGGCACCGAGCCGGTGGTGCTGCGGCTGCACGGCGACAGCGCCGATGCGCTCGCCTGGGGTCACCTCGTGATCGACGTACGCCCGTTCGCCCAGGCGACCGTCGTGCTCGAGCACACCGGTTCGGCGCACTACGGCGAGCACCTCTCGGTGGTCGTCGGTGACGGCGCTACGCTGCGTCTCGTACACCTGCAGACGTGGGACGCCGACGCCATCCACGCTGCGCACGTGTCGGTGCGGGTGGGTCGCGATGCAACCTTCCGCTCCTTCCAGGCGAGCCTGGGCGGCAGCGCCGTGCGCGTGCTGGAGACCGTCGACTACTCCGGTCCTGGGGGAGACGCCGAGCTGCTGGGCATCTTCTTCTCGAAGGCCGGTCAGCACCTCGAGCACCGCATGCTCGTCGACCACGCTGTGCCGCACTGCCGGAGCAACGTCCTCTACAAGGGTGCGCTCACCGGTGACCCCGAGGCAGGCGAGGACGGCATCGCGCGCAGCGTGTGGATCGGCGACGTGCTCATCCGCGCGGCAGCCGTGGGCACCGAGACCTACGAGCTCAACCGCAACCTGCTGCTCTCGTCGGCGACCCGCGCCGACAGCGTCCCCAACCTCGAGATCGAGACCGGCGAGATCGTCGGTGCCGGTCACGCGAGCGCGACCGGAAGGTTCGACGACGAGCAGCTGTTCTACCTCCAGGCGCGCGGCATCCCCGCCGACATCGCCACCCGCCTCGTCGTACGCGGCTTCTTCGCCGAGGTCATCACCCGTCTGGGCCTCCCGGAGTGGGAGCGGCTCCTGCAGGACCGCATCGACACCGAGCTCGGGTTCGAGGCGAGCGGCGATCACGACGACACGGAGGCCGGCGAGTGAGTTCCGTCGAGGTCTGCAAGCTCGTCGACGTGCCCAACCCGGGTGCGTTGGCGGTCGTCGCTGAGGGAGTTCCGGTCGCAGTCGTCCGTGATGGTGACGGCGGCCTCCATGCGCTCCGTGACATCTGCTCGCACGCCGACGTCGCCCTGTCCGAGGGTGAGGTCGACGGCTGCACGCTCGAGTGCTGGCTGCACGGCTCGCGCTTCGACCTCCGGACCGGCCAGCCCTCGGGCCCGCCGGCCACCAAGTCTGTCCCTGTCTACGCGGTCCGCGTCGATGGCGAGGGTGACGACGCCGTCGTCCTCGTCGATGTGACCGTCAACGCCGCACGCCACTGAAGGAGCACCTGACCATGGCAACACTCGAGATCCGCGACCTCCACGTCTCCGTCGAAGCCGATGGCGGCGCCCGCGAGATCCTCCGCGGTGTCGACCTCACGGTCCGATCCGGTGAGACCCACGCGATCATGGGGCCCAACGGCTCCGGCAAGTCGACGTTGGCCTACTCCATCGCTGGCCACCCGAAATACACCATCACCTCCGGCACCGTGACCCTCGACGGCGCCGACGTCCTCGCGATGACGGTCGACGAGCGGGCCCGAGCCGGCCTGTTCCTCGCGATGCAGTATCCCGTCGAGGTTCCTGGCGTGTCCGTCTCCAACTTCCTCCGCACCTCGGTGACCGCCATCCGCGGCGAGGCACCCAAACTGCGCACCTGGGTCAAGGAGATGAAGACCGCGATGGAGGGTCTCGCGATGGACCCGTCGTTCTCCGAGCGCAACGTCAACGAGGGCTTCTCCGGCGGTGAGAAGAAGCGTCATGAGATCCTGCAGATGGAGCTCCTCCAGCCCAAGTTCGCGATCCTCGACGAGACCGACTCGGGTCTCGATGTCGACGCGCTCAAGGTCGTGTCCGAGGGCGTCAACCGGGTCGCATCGAGCGGCACCGTCGGCACTCTGCTGATCACGCACTACACCCGCATCCTGCGCTACATCAAGCCTGACTTCGTCCACGTCTTCGTCGACGGTCGTGTGGTCGCCCAGGGTGGCCCGGAGCTGGCAGACGAGCTCGAGGCCAACGGCTACGACGTCTATGTGAAGGCGGCCGCAGGATCATGACAGTCGTGCACGCGCCCGTCTCCGGACTCCTCGACGTCGAGCGGGTCGCGGCCGACTTCCCGATCCTGTCGCGCACCGTGCGCAACGGGAACCGGTTGGTCTACCTCGACTCTGGAGCGACGTCGCAGAAGCCCACGGCGGTGCTCGACGCCGAGCGCGAGTTCTACACCCGGCACAACGCCGCGGTGCACCGCGGAGCGCACCTGCTGGCGGAGGAGGCCACCGACGCCTACGAGAGCGCCCGCGAGCGGATCGCCGCACTGATCGGCGCCGAGACCCGCGAGCTGGTGTTCACCAAGAACGCCACCGAGGCGATCAACCTGGTCGCCTACACCTTCAGCAACGCCACGGCGAAGGCGCAGCACGGTCGCCCGCTGCCCGACGGCGCGGAGCGCTTCATCCTCAAGCCAGGCGACGAGATCGTCGTCACCGAGATGGAGCACCACGCCAACCTCGTGCCGTGGCAGGAGGTCTGCGACAAGACCGGCGCTGTGCTGCGCTGGATCGGTGTCGACGACGACGGCCGGCTCGACCTCGACCACCCGGAGCACGGGCTCACAGCCGTGCTGTCCGATCGCACGCGTGTGGTCGCTCTCACTCACCAGAGCAACGTCCTCGGCACGATCACCCCGGTGCTGCGGATCGCCGAGGCCGCCCACGCGGTCGGCGCGCTCGTCGTGCTCGACGCGTGCCAGTCGGTGCCGCACACGCCGGTCGACGTCAGCACTCTCGGCGTGGACTACCTCGCCTTCAGTGGTCACAAGATGCTCGGGCCTTCGGGCATCGGCGTGCTCTGGGGCCGCTATGACCTGCTCGACTCGATGCCGCCGTTCCTCACCGGCGGGTCGATGATCGAGGTCGTGCGCATGGAGGGTTCGACCTTCGCCCCGCCGCCGCAGCGCTTCGAGGCCGGGGTGCCCATGGCAGCACAAGCGATCGGCCTCGGCGCGGCGGTCGACTACCTCGCCGCGATCACGTCACCCGACGGCTCGCTGTCGGGCCTCGATGCTGTCGCCGCGCATGAGCATGCGCTCACGGCGTACGCGCTGGAGTCTCTCGCCGAGGTTCCCGGCGTACGCGTCTTCGGACCGCTCGACACCGAGTCGCGCGGCTCGGCCGTGTCGTTCGTGGTCGACGGCATCCACGCGCACGACGTCGGACAGGTGCTCGACGACCGCGGTGTCGAGGTGCGGGTCGGGCACCACTGCGCATGGCCGCTGCACCGGCGCTTCGGCGTCGCGGCGACCACCCGTGCGTCGTTCTACATCTACAACGGCACGCGCGACATCGACGACCTCGTTGCCGCGGTCCGCCATGCACAGTCGTTCTTCGGCGTCACCGGTGGAGCAGTCTCGTGAACCTCGAGTCGCTCTATCAGGAGATCATCCTCGACCACTACAAGCACCCCCGCGGTCGCGGCTTGCGTGACCCTTACGCCGTCGAGGTGCACCATGTGAACCCC
>JANXWJ010000157.1 GCA_025351185.1 Candidatus Nanopelagicales bacterium | reverse complement strand
TATAGCCCGTCCTGACTACACATCAACGGCGCTCAGGCAGATGTCGGGGAGCTCGAACCAGCGCAGGTGCTCGAAGTCGACGCTCACGCGTGACTGCTCGACGTCACCGGCGGGATCGGGCAGCGACTCCATGAGGTCGTGGGCGTAGGTGAGGTAGCCCTCGAGGTCGGACTCGGGGGCGGTGTCGTCATGGCAGGGGTAGGTGAGTGCACCGTCGACGTAGGTGACCTGCGCGAGTCGCAGCGGCGGCTCGACCGGGCCGTCCTTGTGCCGCCAGCGCCCTGATGCGAGGTCGAATCGATATTCCGGCACGAGCTTCCAGCCGTGGTCGGCGATGAGGCCGACCGCCTGGACGACGTAGGAGAACACCGCGTCGCTGATGAAGTAGTTGAAGTTGACGCGCACCCAGCCGGGCTTGATGCCCTCGCAGCCGTGCGTGATCTCGCGCTCGAACTCGTGGCTGCGCTCGAGATCGATCCCGAGCAGGCGGTGGCCGTAGGGACCAGCGCACGAGCAGCCGCCGCGGCTCTGGATCCCGAAGAGGTCGTTGAGGATCGCGACGACGAGGTTGTGGTGGAGATAGCGGCCACCCGGCCGGCGTACGGTGAACGACACGATCGAGAGCCGCTCGGCCTCGACATTGCCGAGGATGTCGATGCTCGGGTGCCGGCTCCACCCCTGCACGGCGCGGCGCAGGAAGTCCGACTCGTGCGCGCGGATGACGTCGGTGCCGACGTTGCGCTTGAGGTCGAACACGAGGCCGGCGCGGATCGACTCGACGATGGCCGGGGTGCCCGCCTCCTCGCGGTGCACGGGGTCGGACAGATAGACGTGCTCGGCGGGGTTGACGTAGGCCACCGTGCCGCCGCCGACGACCACCGGCACCGAGTTCGTGAGCAGGTCGCACCGGATCGCCAGGACCCCGGGAGTGCCGGGGCCGCCGATGAACTTGTGGGGCGAGAGCACCACAGCGTCCTTGTAGGACAATGGATCCGCGTGGTCGCCCGCCATGTCGATGTCGAGGTAGGGCGCTGCCGCCGCGTAGTCCCACACGGCGAGCGCACCATGACGGTGGAGCAGGCTCGAGATGCCGTGGGTGTCGGTCATGATCCCGGTGACGTTCGACGCGGCGCTGAACGACCCGATCTTGACGGGCCGGTCGGCGAGGGCGATGAGCTCGGCTTCGAGGCGCGCGACGTCGATGTGTCCGTCGGAGTCCTCGGGGATCTGCACGACATCGGCGATCGACTCTCGCCAGGGCAGCTCGTTGCTGTGGTGCTCGAACGGCCCGATGAAGACCACCGGTCGCTCCGCGGCCGGGATCTGCGAGGAGAAGCCGTAGTGCAGATCGAGGTCGGCGGGGATGCGGAGCCCGAGCACGCCGACCAGCTTGTCGATCGCGCCGGTCGACCCGGAGCCGCAGAAGATGACCACCGCATCGTCACCGCAGCCGAGACTGTCGTGGATGACGCCGCGTGCGTCCTCACGCAAGCGGGTGGTCTGCAGCCCGGTGCCGCTGCTCTCCGTGTGCGTGTTGGCATAGCGGGGGAGGACCTCGGCCCGGATGAAGTCCTCGAGGAACCCCAGGGCGCGGCCCGACGCGGTGTAGTCGGCGTAGGTCACCCGCCTGGCGCCGAACGGGCCGTACATCACCTGGTCGTCGCCGATCACACCGTCGCGGATCGTCGCGAGCAGCGGGGGCTCGGGCAGCGAGGGATCACGCAGGGGCACAGGGAGAAGTCGGTCGGACACGCCCTGAGGATACGACGCGTGAGGGGTCCCCGGCGGCTCGTGGGAGCATGGCGCTCGTGGGAACAGCGCCGGTCGAGCTCGAGCGCCCGGACGTCGAGAGCGTCACGGCGCCCGATACCCCGTGGATCACGCTCGTGTGGAACGACCCGGTCAACCTCATGTCCTATGTCACGTATGTGTTCAGGACCCATTTCGGCTACTCGAAGGAGAGGGCCGAGAAGCTCATGAGCGACGTGCACCACGAGGGCCGGGCCGTCGTCTCGAGCGGCAGCCGCGAGGAGATGGAGCGCGACGTGACCGCGATGCACTCCTACGGTCTCTGGGCGACCCTGCAGAAGGACGACTGACGTGGCGGTGCACGGCTTCCGTCGCAGCTTCACCGGGCGGATCTACCTGCGTACGGACACCGTCGAGCGCTCGATCCTCACCGACCTCGTGGGCCAGCTCGAGGAGTTCGTGGCTCCCGACGACGACTGGGCCGACGCCGATCCGCTGGCGCGGATGGTCGGCATCGACCCGGACGCCGCGCGCTCCGACGACCCGGCGCTCGCTCGGCTGTTCCCGGACGCCTACTCCGACGACGAGGAAGCCTCCTCGGAGTTCCGGCGGTTCACCGAGCGCTCGCTGCGCGACACCAAGCTCGCTCACGCCGCCACCGTGCGGGCGACCCTCGTCCGGTCCGGCGACAAGCTGGTCCTCAACGAGGCGGAGGCGCAGTCCTGGCTCGGCACCCTCAACGACCTGCGCCTCACCCTCGGCAGCCGACTGGGCGTCGAGGAGGACAACCACGACGACTTCCTCGAGCTCCCCGAGGACGACCCCCTCTTCGCCCTCTTCCACGTCTACGACTGGCTCACCTTCCTCCAGGACACCCTCGTACGAGCCCTCACCGGCCTCGACACCCAGTTCCTCGACACCGAAATCCCCGAGTAACAGGTCTAACGGTCGCTGAAGCGGGCGAGTTAGCAACCGTTCGACCTGTTACTCGGGAGGGGCGGGGCGCGCCTAGGGTGGATGGATGTTGATGATCCGCCAGGACCTGGTCGACGCGATGGTTGCGCATGCGCGCCGAGACCACCCTGACGAGGCGTGCGGGGTGATCGCCGGACCTGAGGGCTCCGACCGGCCCGAGCGGTTCATCCCGATGGTCAACGCGGCCCGCTCGCCCACGTTCTACGAGTTCGACTCGATGGACCTGCTGCGGCTCTACCGCGACATGGACGACCGCGCCGAGGTGCCGGTCGTCGTCTACCACTCGCACACCGCCACCGAGGCCTATCCCTCGCGCACCGATGTCAGCTATGCCTCCGAGCCCGACGCGCACTACGTGCTCGTCTCGACCCGCGTGACCGGCACCGACGACGGCCCCTACGAGCTGCGCAGCTATCGCATCGTCGACGCGGTGATCACCGAGGAGCAGATCACCATCGTCTGACCGGCGACCACGTCCCGGCGACCTCCTGACGGGCGACCTCGTCCCGGCGACCTCCGCACTGGCGACCTCGTCCGGAGCGACCGCCGCCATGCGGCAACCTCAGGTGTACGCCGGGGAACCCCACCGCTCCGTGGACATCGGGGTCTCAGCATGCGGGACAGATTCCCTGCGGCGGATTCGTGCGCGGGAATACCTCGCCGTACGCTCGTCCTTGCGTGTTCGGGCCACCGGCCCATCGTCTGACCTGCACGAACCGTGACCCACGGTTCTCACGAGTGGAGAACGACCGCCATGGCCATCGAGGTCCGCATCCCGACCATCCTGCGCACCTACACCGACGGCGCCCGCGCCGTCGAGGGCTCTGGCGACACGCTGCGTGCGGTGCTCGACGACCTCGAGACCCGCCACCCCGGCATCCACGACCGCATCGTCGACGGCGCCGCTCTGCGTCGCTTCGTCAACGTCTATCTCAACGACGAGGACGTCCGCTTCCTCGACGGCATCGACACCGCGATGACCGACGGCGACGTCGTCACCGTGCTGCCCGCCGTCGCCGGCGGCTGAGCGGTCCGATGCGCTACGAGTCGCTGCTCGCCTCCGTCGGCCGTACGCCGCTCGTCGGGCTGCCGCGTCTCTCGCCCTCGCCCGACGTACGCCTCTGGGCCAAGCTCGAGGACCGCAACCCGACCGGGTCCATCAAGGACCGCGCCGCGCTCGCGATGGTCGAGGCCGCGGAGAAGGGCGGGCTGCTGCGCCCCGGCTGCACGATCCTCGAGCCGACCAGCGGCAACACCGGCATCTCCCTGGCGATGGCCGCCAAGCTCAAGGGTTATCGCCTCGTCTGCGTGATGCCCGAGAACACCTCGGTCGAGCGTCGCCAGCTGCTGCGGATGTGGGGTGCGGAGATCGTCTCCTCGCCGGCGGCCGGCGGCTCCAACGAAGCCGTGCGCGTCGCCAAGGGATTGGCCGAGGACCACCCGGACTGGGTGATGCTCTACCAGTACGGCAACCCGGCCAACGCGCGTGCGCACTACGACACCACGGGTCCCGAGATACTCGAGGACCTGCCCTCGATCACGCACTTCGTCGCCGGGCTCGGCACGACGGGCACCCTCATGGGCACCGGTCGCTTCCTGCGCGAGAAGGTGCCGGGCATCGAGATCATCGCCGCGGAGCCGCGCTACGGCGAGCTCGTCTACGGCCTGCGCAACATCGACGAGGGCTTCGTGCCCGAGCTCTACGACGCCTCCGTGCTCACCACGCGCTACTCCGTCGGTCCACGAGACGCCGTGCGCCGGACGCGCCAGCTCCTCGAGGAGGAGGGCATCTTCGCCGGCATCTCGACCGGCGCGATCCTCCATGCGGCACTGGGGATCGGGGCCCGCGTCGTCAAGGCGCGGGGCACCGCGGACATCGCCTTCGTCGTGTGCGACGGCGGTTGGAAGTACCTGAGCACCGGCGCCTACGAAGGCACGCTCGACGACGCGGAAGACTCCCTCGACGGCCAGCTCTGGGCCTGAACCACCCGGGATATGTGCTCACGACAAGGAAGACCGTGTCGTGAGCACATATCCCGGACCTGTCAGTCGGCGACGCGGATGACGATCTTGCCTCGGGTGTGGCCCTCCTGGCTGCTGGCGAAGGCGTCGGCCAGCCGCTCGAGAGAGAAGACCTCGGCAACCTCCACGGTGAGAGCGCCGCGGTCGGCGAGCTCACCGAGCGTGGCGAGGCCGGCCGCATCGGGACGGACCCAGCACCAGATGCCACCGGACTCAAGCACCGTGGAGTCGGTGATCGAGGCGTGGCGGCCGCCGGGCTTGAGCACGGCCAGCGTCGTGTCGAGAACGCCGCCCACGTAGTCGACGACGACGTCGACGCCGTCCGGCGCAACTTCGTGGATGCGGTCGGCGAGGCCGTCGCCGTACTCGACCGGGTGGTCGACCCCGAGCTCGCGAAGGAAGTCGTGGTTGCGCACCGACGCGGTCGCGATGACTGTCGCGCCGCGCGCGTGCGCGATCTGCACGGCGAGGGAGCCGACGCCCCCGGCACCGCCGTGGACGAGCACCGTCTCACCGTGTCGCAGCCCGACGCGGTCGAGCGACTGCAAGGCGGTCAGGCCGGTCAGCGGAAGCCCCCCGGCCTGGTCCCAGGTCAGTGCGGCGGGCTTGCGCGCGACCCCGCGGACGCTCATGGTCACGAGCTCGGCGGCGGTGCCTCCGCGCACGACGTCCTTGCGGGCATACGACACGACCTCGTCGCCGACGGCGAACTCCGGGGTGTCGATGCCGACCGTCTCGACGATCCCGGCGACGTCCCAGCAGGGGATGGCCGGGAGCCAGGCGTCCATGAGCCCGTCGAGCCCACCGGCCATGATCTTCCAGTCGACCGGGTTCACCGATGCACGCAGCACCCGGATGCGCACCTCGCCCGGGCCGACCTTCGGGTCGGGCAGGTCGCGGAGCTGGAGGACCGAGCTGTCGCCGTAGGAGTCGTAGGTCATTGCGCGCACGGGTGCCCCCAGAGGTAGGTCACCGCGCGCGTCCGCACGCGACCCTTGTGACGCTAGGCCGGACCCCGATCACCTGGCAACCGACCTCGGGACCCACGTGGCGACCCTCACAGCCGAGGCGTGAGGTGCTCACGCTGGGCCGTCGAGGGCCGTAGGGTCGCGTTCGTGACGGACTCGCCCATCGGGATCTTCGACTCCGGCGTCGGCGGGCTCACCGTCGCGCGTGCTGTCCTCGACCAGCTGCCGCACGAGCCGGTGCTCTACTTCGGTGACACCGCGCGCGGCCCCTACGGACCCCGCCCCATCCCCGAGGTGCGCGCGTTCGCGCTCGACGTGATGGACCACCTCGTCGAGGAGGGCGTCAAGATGCTCGTCATCGCGTGCAACTCCGCAAGTGCTGCAGTGCTGCGCGACGCGCGTGAGAGGTACGACGTACCCGTCGTCGAGGTGATCCAGCCGGCCGTGCGTCGCGCGGTGCGCGTGACGCGCAACGACCGGGTCGGTGTGATCGGCACGCTCGCCACCGTGACGAGCGGGGCGTACGCAGATGCCTTCGCTGCGGCTCCGCAGATCACCCTCGTGCAGCAGGCCTGCCCGCGCTTCGTGGAGTTCGTCGAGGCCGGTGTCACCGGTGGCACCGAGCTGCAGCAGGTGGCACACGACTACCTCGACCCGATCGTCGAGCAGGGCGTCGACACCCTCGTGCTGGGCTGCACGCACTATCCGCTGCTCTCCGGCGTCATCTCCTACGTCGTCGGCGAGGACGTCACTCTGGTCAGCAGCGCCGACGAGACCGCGCTCGACGTCTATCGCACGCTCGTCGCGCACGGTCTCGAGCGCGACCCCGCGCGCCCCGCACCGGTGCATCGTTTTCGCGCCACGGGCGACCCGGCGCCGTTCACCGCGCTCGCACGCCGCTTCCTCGGTCCCGAGGTCGTCGCCGTCGAGCAAGCCGCCGAGGTGGTCTCCTGATGCGTCTCACCATCGTCGGCTGCGCCGGCAGCTTCCCCGGCCCGGACAGCCCGGCGTCGTGCTATCTCGTCGAGCACGACGGGCACCGGGTCGTGCTCGACCTCGGCAACGGCGCGTTCGGTGCGCTGCAGCGGGTGACCGACGTGCTCGACGTCGACGCGGTCGTGCTCTCGCACCTGCACGCCGACCACTGCCTCGATCTCACCTCCTACTACGTCTGGCGGCGCTATCGGCCCGAAGGCCCCGCGCACGCGATCCCGGTGCTCGGGCCCACCGGCACGGCAGACCGGATGGCGCGGGCCTATGACCTGCCGCTCGAAGACAACATGCACGGTGAGTTCGTCTTCCGCGACCACCTGCCGGTCACGGAGATCGGGCCGTTCCGCATCACGACGACCCGCGTCAATCACCCGGTCGAGACCTACGCCACGCGGGTCGAAGCGGGCGGCAGGTCGCTCGTCTTCAGCGGCGACACCGGCGAGAGCGATGCGCTCGTCGAGCTGTCCCACGGTGTCGACCTCGCGCTCTACGAGGCCTCCTTCATCTCGCGCTACGAGAACCTCCCGCTCAACCTGCACCTCACCGCGACCCAGGCCGCCGAGCATGCAATCCGCGCCGAAGCGGGCCGACTCGTCCTGACCCACCTCGTCCCGTGGACCTCGCGCGAGGAGACCCAGGCAGAGGCGTCCGCTGCGTACGACGGCGATCTCGTCCTCGCGACCCAGGGCCTGGTCATCGACGTCTGACGAGCCGCCTAGGCTCTGCCGCATGACTCGCAGCGACGGCCGTGCCGCCGACCAGCTCCGTCCGGTGACCTTCCAGCGCGGCTGGCTCGATCATGCCGAGGGCTCCTGCCTCGTGGAGTTCGGGCGCACCCGGGTGCTGTGCACCGCGTCGTTCACGCCCGGTGTGCCGCGCTGGCGCAAGGACTCCGGCCTCGGTTGGGTGACGGGGGAGTACGCCATGCTCCCGCGAGCGACCAACACGCGTAACGACCGTGAGTCGGTGCGCGGCAAGGTGGGCGGTCGCACCCACGAGATCTCGCGGCTCATCGGGCGTTCATTGCGGGCGGCGATCGACCTGTCGGCGCTGGGCGAGAACTCGATCATGATCGACTGCGACGTCCTGCAGGCCGACGGTGGCACCCGCACCGCAGCCATCACCGGCGCCTACGTCGCCCTCGCCGATGCCATCGAGTGGGCGCGCGGCAAGGGCCACATCAAGCCCTCCGCCAAGCCGCTCGCCAACTCCGTCGCGGCCGTGAGCGTCGGGATCGTCGACGGCGAGGCGCGCCTCGACCTGCACTACGACGACGATGTCGTGGCCGACACCGACATGAACGTGGTCATGACCGGCGACGGTCGCTACGTCGAGATCCAGGGCACCGCCGAGGGTGAGCCCTTCGACCGCGCGCTGCTCGACCAGCTGCTCGCGCTCGCCTCCGACGGCTGCGCCGAGCTGACCCGGCTGCAGATCGCGGCGCTGGCGCAGTCGTGACCGGTCGGCCGCGCGTCGTGCTCGCGTCGCGCAACGCGCACAAGATCTCGGAGATGGCGCGCATCCTCGACCAGGCGGGGCTGCACGTCGACGTGGTCGGCATCGAGGAGTTCGACGACATGCCCGAGGTGGCGGAGACCGAGCCGACGTTCGAGGGCAACGCCCTGCTCAAGGCGCGTGCCGTGTGTGTAGCCACGGGAGTGCCTGCCGTGTCGGACGACTCGGGCCTCTGCGTCGATGCGCTCAACGGCATGCCGGGCGTGCTGTCGGCCCGGTGGTCCGGGGGCAAGGGTGACATCGCCAACCTCGAGCTCGTGCTCGCGCAGCTCGGCGACACCCCCGACGACCGGCTCGCCGCGCACTTCACCTGTGCGGTCGCACTCGTGCTCCCCGACGGTCGCGAGGCGGTCGTGCACGGTGAGATGCACGGTCATCTGATGCGCACCCCCCGCGGCACCCACGGCTTCGGCTATGACCCGATCTTCGTGCCCGACGGCGAGCGGCGCACGAGCGCCGAGCTCACCGATGTCGAGAAGGACGCGATCAGCCACCGCGGTCATGCCCTCCGCGCCCTCGTACCGGTGCTCAGAGACCTCCTCCCGGAGCAGTAGAAAGCTTTCGGTCGGTCGCCGCTCGACCCCGCTGCACGTTTCTTCCCTCAGGGAAGATCAAGGCAGCTGAACTACGTCATGTGTCCCGAAATCGCGATCATGGTCACCCGACCGCCGGGTGCGCACATTCGCAGGTCGCGTTCATGCTTGCCTCAGGGGTGGCACAGCGGCTTCAGGCAGGGTCACGGCTGGACAGGCTCCCGACGCCTGTTCGTCGCATGCGCGCAGATGACCGTCGCCACATCCCTTCGTCGGAGTTCCGCCCTGGAGTCTTCGTGCCCGACAGTCCCTGGACCAGCGACCACCGCGACGTGCTGCTCCGCCGGATCACCGTGTTGACGGCTGGCACCGCGGTCGTCGGAGCAGCCGGCGCAGTGGGTCTCGGTGCGCTGTTCGGCACCCAGACGGTCGCGGTGAAGTCCTCGCAACCGGTCGTCGTACGGCAGGCGGCAGCGACGGCTCGCGCCGCGAACGCAGGCGACACCGTGAGCCCGCAGCAGGTCCAGGTGCGAGTCCTCAACGGCACCGGTGTGGCCGGAGCGGCCCGCGCCGCCGCGCGCGACCTCACTGCCCAGGGATTCACTGTCGTCGGCGTCGGCAATGCTCCGGGTGGCACCGTGAGCGCCACGACGATCTCCTACCCCTCGGCCGAGATCGGTGCCGCGCGCACGCTCGCCGGGCTCACCGGGGTCTCGTCGCTCGTCGCCGACGGCACCGGGTCGGTCGTCGTCCTCACCGTCGGACCCGACTGGAGCGGCAGCGTCCCCGCGCCCCAGCCGCAGCGGACCCGGAGCCAGAGCTCGTCGGGCAACGGCTCGTCGAACAGCGCCTCGTCGAACAGCGGCTCGTCGAACAGCGGCTCGTCGAACGCGGGCTCGTCGAACAACGGGCCGGTGACGGTGTCCGGCGGGTCCTGACTGTCGTACGTCGACGGCGGTGCGGCGAGTCAGCTCGTGGCGACGATGTCGGAGTAGTCAGGGTGCTTCTCGATCCAGCCCTTGATGAAGGGGCACTGCGGCACCACGCTCCGACCAGCGGCACGAGCACCGTCGAGGGCGCCGCGCGCGATCGCGCCGCCGACACCCCGACCGCCGTATGCCGGGTCTACCTCGGTGTGGGTGAACACCCTCGCGCCGTCGCGATCGACGTACGCCGCGAACCCAGCGAGCTCGCCATCGACCCGGCCCTCGACACGCGACTCGGCCGGGTTGTCCTGGACCTCGACATCACTCATCCCGCCAGTCTGCGTCACCGACCGATGCTGTCCCCGAGTTACTGCCCGAATCCATAGTTGTAGGGCCGGAAACCCGGGATTCAGGCAGTAACTCGAGGACGATCTGTGCGGAAGGCGGGACTTGAACCCGCACGCTCGAAAGCACAGGATCCTAAGTCCTGCGTGTCTGCCAGTTCCACCACTCCCGCGTGGAGCCCAGACTAGGCGAGCGCGACCGGGATCCCGGTGACGCGGTGGCGACCCATGACGAGGACCGCGCCGGCGACGGCGGCCAGCATGCCGGAGACGAGCAGGGGCACGACGCCACCGCCCGGGCCGAGGGTCCAGCTGAGTCCGGCCCAGAGCCCGGCCAGGAAGACCGCGCCGTTGCTCAGTGACTGGAACACACCCTGCGCGCGGCCGCGGTGCTCGTCGGTGACGAGCGTCGAGATCCACGCCTTGCCGACACCGTCGGTGAACGCGGGGAACAGGCCGTAGAAGCCCATGAGGACGAAGGCCCAGCCGCTGTGACCGATGAGTGCGAGCCCGGCGTACGCCGCAGCGAAGGCGAGCAGGCCGATGCCGTAGATCAGGGGGCGTGGGAGGCGGTCGGACAAGGCGCCGGCGGGATACGAGCCGAGCGTGTAGACGAGGTTGTAGAGGACGTACGCCAGCACGACCTGGGTGGTGGTGAAGCCGAGGTCGCTGATGCGCAGCAGGAGCAGCGCGTCCGGGAAGTTGACGACGGCGATCGCGACCAGCACGACGGTGACGCGCCAGAACTCAGGCGGCAGAGGGCTTCTCGTCACCTTCCCAGTGAGCGGCGGAGCTTCGTCGGTGAGGTCGACGAAGGGGTCTGGTTGACGTCGGTTCTCGACGACGAAGAACGTCAGCAGGGTCGAGAGCACTGCGGGGACGACGGCCCACCAGAGCACGGCGCGCAGGTTGCCGTCGAGTGCCGCGAGCCCGGCCAGCGCGATGAGCGGGCCGATCACGGCACCGAGCGTGTCGCCGGTGCGGTGGAAGCCGAAGGCGCGGCCGTAGTCCTCGCGCGGCACCGAGGCGGCGATGAGCGCGTCGCGCGGCGCCGAACGCACGCCTTTGCCGAGGCGGTCGACGACCCGGCCGACCAGCACCATCGGCCACACGAACGATGCGGCCACGATCACCTTGCCGAGTGCGGCCATGGCATAGCCGGTGGTGACGAAGGGTTTGCGTGCGCGGCCATCGCTCCAGCGTCCGGCGACGTACTTCGAGATCCCGGCGGCGGCCTCGGCACAGCCCTCGACGACTCCGAGCACGACCGGGGGAGCGGCGAGGACCCCCGTGATCAGCAGCGGCAGCAACGGATAGAGCAGCTCGCTCGCGGCGTCCTGGGTGAGAGACACAAGCGTGAGCAGCAGCAGGTTGCGGGTGAGCCAGGGACGTCGCACCCGAGGAGCCTCCCACCTCCAGTCCATCTCAGCGGTCCGTGTCACTGGCCGAGGCGGCGAGATCGCGATCGGTCAGCCCCATCTCGGCCGGTGAGACGCGTCGCGTCAGACGATGACGTAGGTCACAGGGGAGCGTCGAAGATACCCCTGGGGGTATCATCGACGTGTCGGAAGCTGTGGGTACGGCAGTGGGAGCAGACATGCGGGTCGTGGTGGTCGGCGGAGTGGCTGGCGGGATGTCGGCGGCGGCACGGTTGCGGCGACTCGATGAGAGCGCGGAGATCGTCGTGCTCGAGAAGGGGCCCGACGTCTCCTTCGCCAACTGCGGTCTGCCCTATCACGTCGGTGGCGACATCCCCGATCGCTCCTCGCTCCTGCTGCACACCCCGCGGTCGCTCCGCGACTCGCTCGACCTCGACGTCCGGGTGCGTCACGAGATGCTCGCGATCGACCGCGCCACCCAGAGCGTGGCCGTGCGCGACCTGGTGAGCGGCACGACGTATGACCTCGCCTATGACGCACTCGTGCTCGCGACCGGTGCCGAGCCGATCGTGCCGTCGCTGCCGGGCCTGGACCGTCCGCAGGTCCGCACGCTGCGCAACGTGCCCGATGCCGACGTCCTGCGCTCGATGCTCGAGGCGGGTGCGCAGAAGGCTGTGGTCATCGGCGCAGGATTCATCGGCCTCGAGACGGTCGAGGCGTTCCGTCACCGCGGCCTCGACGTGACATTGGTCGAGCTCGCTCCGCAGGTGCTTCCTGCTCTCGACGCCGACATGGCCTCGCTCATCGAGGACGAGCTTCGCGCGCATGACGTGGATGTACGTACCGGCATCGCCTTCTCGGCGGTCGAGGACTCGAGGACGCAGCACGCGGTCGACGTCGTGCTCGCCGACGGTGGGCGGATCCCCGCTGACGTCGTGCTCCTCGGCGTCGGCGTGCGCCCTTCGACCACTCTCGCCCGTGACGCTGGGCTCGAGCTCTCGCCTCAGGGCGCTGTGGTCGTGACCACCTCGCAGCAGACAAGCGACCAGCACATCTGGGCGGTCGGCGACGCCACCCAGGTCGTCGATGCCGTCACGGGTGCGCCCGGGGTCGTCCCGCTCGCCGGTCCGGCCAACCGCCAGGGACGTACCGCCGCCGACGCGATCCTCGGTCGCGCCAGTGCATCCAAGCCGGTGCTCGGCACCGCGATCGTGAAGGTCTTCGACCTCACGGCCGCTGTCACTGGTCCGACATCACGGCGCCTCACCGCCGTCGGTGTCGAGCACCGCACCATCCACCTGCACCCGGGCAACCACGCCGGCTACTACCCCGGTGCGCAGGCGATCCACCTCGCCGTCACCTTCGCCCCCGATGGTCGGCTGCTCGGCGCGCAGGCGGTCGGTCGCGACGGGGTAGACAAGCGCATCGACGTCCTCGCCGTGGCTCTGCGCGCGGGGATGGACGTCGACGACCTCGCCGAGCTCGAGCTGGCCTACGCACCTCCCTTCGGCAGCGCCAAGGACCCGGTCAACATGGCCGGCTTCATGGCGCAGAACATCCTCGACGGCACCCTCGTGACCTGGACCGCGCAGGATCTCGACACCGTGCTCGACGGCTCTGTGCTGCTCCTCGACGTGCGTTCCGCGACGGAGTACGCCGACGGCACCCTGTCCGGAGCCCTCAACGTCCCGCACACCGAGCTGCGTGACCGGCTCGACGAGGTCGTCGCGGCCGCGCACGGCCGACCCGTACGCGTCTTCTGCGCCAGTGGCTTCCGGTCCTACCTCGCGCACCGGGTCCTCGTCGGGCACCAGCTCGACAGCGCCACCCTCGACGGCGGGCTGCTCACCCTCGCCGCGGCACGACGCGATCTCGCCCTCATGCCTGGCGCGCTGAGTCGCCCGGTGATGACATCGTGAGCGCAGACGCGGCCGGCGTGGATCCGATGCTCAGGACGAGTGCTGGCCAGACGTACGCTCGCTGCACCAACGACCAGGAGAACGTCATGCAGATGGACGACGAGTCCGCAGCCGCAGTGGCTACCCGGCTGCGCCGCGCGCGCGGCCAGCTCGACGGGGTCCTCGCCATGATCGAGGCCGGGCGCGACTGCGAGGACATCGTGACGCAGCTCTCGGCCGCGTCGAAGGCGGTGGACCGGGCCGCGTTCACCATCGTCTCCTGCGGACTCAAGGCCTGCATCGAGGCCGAGGCCAGGGGCGAGACTCCGCCCATGGACCGCAAGCGCCTCGAGAAGCTGTTCCTGTCCCTGGCCTGAGCGGCTCACCGCGGCACCCCGCCCGCTCCCGTCCTTCCCCCTCCAGGAGGCCCTTGTGCTCGGCCACACCCCGCTCCCGTCGGTCACCGTGACCGAGCTCGCCGACCTCGTGGCCACCGACCCGACCACCGTGCTGGTCGACGTCCGTGAGCCGGACGAGTACGCCGGCGGCCACGTCGAGACCGCCGTCCTCATCCCGATGGCGGTCCTCCCCGTGCGCGTCGAGGAGATCCCGCGCGACCGCACGGTCTACGTCATCTGCCACTCCGGCGGACGCTCCGCGCAGGTCGTCAGCTGGCTCAACCAGCAGGGCTACGACAGCGTCAACGTCGAGGGCGGCACCGCTGGCTGGGCCACGAGCGGCCGCCCCGTCGTCTGACGCCGCGTCAGCACGCACCCAGGGGTCAGAGGCCAAGGTCCCGTCGGAGCTTGGCCACGTGCCCGGTGGCCTTGACGTTGTAGAAGGCGTGCTCGATCACGGCCGTGCCCGTCGCGTCGACGTCGACGACGAACGTCGAGCGGATCACGCCCGTCACGGTCTTGCCGTAGAGCTCCTTCTCACCAAAGGCCGCATAGGTGCTCAGCACCGTCTTGTCGGGGTCGGACAGGAGCGGGAACGTCAGCGCGTCGCGCTCGCGGAACGTCGCGAGCTTCTCCGGCTTGTCGGGGGAGAGCCCGAGAACCGTCACTCCCGCTGCGTCGAGCGCGTCGAGGGAGTCGCGGAAGTCGCACGCCTGCTTCGTGCAGCCGGGGGTCATGGCGGCGGGGTAGACGTAGAGCACCACGCGCTCGCCCGCGTGCTTCGCCCATGTGTGCGTCACCCCCTGGTCGTCGACGAGGTCGAGGGCCGGCGCGGGGTCGCCGGGGAGCAGACGCTCGGTCATGGGTGAACTCCTGAATGCAGGGCGGCAGACCCAGACGGGTCGCCGAGTGCTGCGAGGGTATGCCGCTCACCGGCCCGGATCTCCTTGTTGCGAATAAATGGCAGGAACCAAAGACCGGCATTAGAGTCGAGGCATGCCTGCCCGTCAGTCACGCACGCCGCTCAGACCGCCCTGTTCCCGCGCCCGCCGCTCCGCGCTCCCGCTGCTCGCGGCCGTCCTTGCACTTGCCGGGTGCGGCTCGTCGATCGCGTCGGGATCCGCCGCCGCAGGTGGGTCTGCCCAGCTCACGATCGTGACCACCGTCGCCCCGATCACCTCGATCGCCGCGAACATCGTGGGCGACCGGGCCAAGGTCGTCGGCGTCGTGCCCGAGGGCACCAACAGCCACACGTTCGAGCCGCCACCGCAGACCGCAGCGACGATGGAGCGCGCCGACATCGTCATCGTCAACGGGCTCAAGCTCGAGGACCCGACCCTGCAGCTGGCCGAGGAGAACCTCAAGTCCGGCGCGGAGATCGTGAAGATCGGCGAGCAGGTGCTGCCCGAGTCCGACTACATCTATGACTTCTCCTTCCCCAAGGAGGACGGCAAGCCCAACCCGCACCTGTGGACCGACCCGCTGTTCGCGATGAAGTACGCCGGCGTGATCAAGGACGTCATGGTGCGCCGTGACCCGAGCAACGCGGCCTACTACACCGCCAACTACGACGCGTTCATCGTCAAGGCGACAGCGCTGTCGGACGCCCTGAAGAAGGACCAGGCGACGATCCCGGACGGCAAGAAGGAGCTGCTGACCTACCACGACGCCTATGCCTACTTCGCGCAGGACTACGGCTGGAAGGTCATCGGCGCCGTGCAGCCGTCGAACTTCGAAGACCCGCAGCCCAAGGAGATCGCCCGGCTCGTCGACCAGGTCAGGGCCGAGAAGGTGCCGGTCATCTTCGGCTCGGAGGTCTTCCCGTCCAAGGTTCTCGAGCAGATCGCGGCCGAGACCGGCGCACGCTACGAGGACACCTTGCGCGACGACGACCTGCTCGGGGTCCCCGGCGAGCCGGGCCACTCGTGGCTCGGCCTGATGCGCTACGACTTCCGCACGATGGTCACGGCCCTCGGTGGCACCCCCACCGCCCTCGACGCGCTGGACGTCAGCGACGTCACCCCGGACAAGGCGGACTATCCCCAGTGACGCATCCAGAGCCCGTTCCCGCGACACCCTTGGTCAGTGTCCGCGACGTCACCTTCTCCTACGGTGGCCCGGCGGTCCTGCACCACGTGAGCTATGACGTCATGCCCGGGCAGTTCACCGGAATCGTGGGTCCGTCCGGCTCGGGAAAGACGACCCTGCTCAAGCTGCTGCTCGGCACGGCGAAGCCCACGCGCGGCACCGTCGAACGCGTGCCAGGGCTGGCCTTCAGCTATGTCCCGCAGCTCGAGACGGTCAACTGGAACTTTCCCGTCACGGTGGCCGACTGCGTGCTGATGTCGCGCAAGCCCCGGGGCCTCAACCCGCGCCCGTCGCGCTCCGAGCGCGCCGAGGTGTCCGAGGTCCTCGAGCGTCTCGGCATCGCCGATCTGTCGCGGCGCCACATCCGCGAGCTGTCCGGTGGCCAGCAGCAGCGGATGTTCCTGGCCCGGGCCCTCGTTCGCCGACCGAGCCTGCTCCTGCTCGACGAGCCGACGTCAGGTGTCGACGTGCAGACGCGACACGAGGTGCTGCACCTGCTCGACGACCTCAACCGTGACGGTCTCGCCATCGTGCTCACCACCCATGACCTCAACGGGATGGCGTCGCACCTGCCGCACCTGTTGGCACTGCAGCATCGTGTCGTCGCGAGCGGTCCTCCGCACGAGGTCATCGTGCCGTCGGTCATCGAGGAGGTGTTCGGCGCCAGGATGGAGATCCTCCAGCACCTCGGTCTTCCCCTCGTCGTCGACAGCGTCCCCACCGAGTCGTCCACCGTCTCCGACCTGCGGTCCTCCGCAGCCATCACCGATCCCGCCAACGGATCGGTCGGTGTGCGATGAGCTCGCTGTGGCAGATGCTCGTCGACCCGTTCCAGTACCAGTTCTTCGTCAAGGGGCTCGTGGCCGCATCACTCGCGGGTGCGCTGTGCGGCCTCATCGGCGTCTACATCACTTTGCGCGGCATGAGCTATATCGGTCACGGCCTCTCCCACGCGATCTTCGGAGGCTATGCCGCAGCGCCGCTGCTCGGCGTCCCCATCGTGCTGGGAGCCGGGCTGTGGGGGCTCGCCTCTGCGCTCGCCATCAACGCCGTGACCCGGTCCAAGCGGATCGGGGCCGACGCAGCGATCGGCGTGGTGACCACAGCGTCGTTCGCCCTCGGAGTCGCCCTGCTCACCCGGTTCGGCAACAAGGGACCGGCCTTCGACAGCCTGCTCTTCGGCAGCATCAACGGTGTCTCGGCCGGGGACCTCGCGCTGCTGGGCGCGGTGCTGGTCGGCGCCGTCGTCACTTTCGTGGTGCTCCACCGTCAGCTGCTGTTCTCGACCTTCGACCCCGACGTGGCCGCTGTGTCGGGCATCCACGTCGGGCTGATGGACACCGTCCTCATGGTCGTGCTCTCGATGTCGATCCTCGCCACCCTGAGCATCATCGGTGTCACTCTCGTCGCCGCCACCCTCGTGATCCCGGCCGTGGTCGCGCGGATGGTCACCGACTCGTTCAGCCGGATGCTCTGGATCTCGACTGTGCTCGGCACGATCTGCGGTGCCGTCGGGATGTATCTCTCCTACCACCTCCAGATCCCCTCCGGCACGACGATCGTGCTCACCAACGCCGCTGTCTTCCTGGTCGCGCTGGTCGCGACCCGAGGTCGCGGCCTGAGCCGCACGGCCGGTCTCGACGACCACACCGACACCTCGGCGACCGTCCTCGCGGGGCAGAGCGCGCGGATCTGATGCGCGGGGCGAGGAACCTGCTATGACCAAGGTGCTGCGACGGGTCACCTCCGCGTAGGCTCGCGGCGTGACCGATGCCAACCTGAGCGACAAGGCCGCAGCCACCGTGGACTCCGCCGCAGAGGCGGTGAAGGACGCCGCGAGCACGGCGATGGCGTCCGTCGAGAAGACCGCCGACGCTGCGGGCGCCGAGGCGACGAAGGCGGCCCGGTCCGCCAAGGACGCCACGGCTACCGCAGCTGCGCAGGTCAAGGCCGACGCGACCAAGGCGGCTGAGGTGACCGCAGCGACCACCACCAAGGCCGTCGACTCCGTGAAGGCGACGACAGCCGACGCCAAGGCGGCGGTCGAGAAGGTCGCTGCCGGCAAGGCAGGGCCCGCCAAGGACGGCGAGAAGACCGCGCCGCCGGTGCGCAGCACCGCGCAGATCGAGGCCGACCTCGACGTCGTCCGCGCACGGCTGGCCGGTCGCATCGACGATCTCGAGGACTACGTCGCGCCGGAGAACGTGGCCAAGCGCGGGGTCGCCTCGGTCAAGCGCGTGTTCGTCGACGAGTACGGCGGCATCAAGCCCGACCGGGTGCTCATGGCGGCAGGTGTGGTCGTGCTGCTCGTCGGTCTGCGCGCCGCCGGCCGTCGTCGCCGCAGTCGCTGACGCAGACGGCGTCCGGACACCGTGACCCCACGAGCGCGGACATGAGCCGGCTGCCGCGCGGTGTTGTGCCGGAGACTGTCGGTCCCGGGCAGGAGTCGGTCTGGGACTACCCGCGCCCGCCCGAGCTTCGACCGTCGTCGGCACTGGTCGTCGTCGTGCTCGGCGGCGTCGAGATCTGTCGCACGACCCGCGCCCTCCAGGTGCTCGAGACGTCGCACCCGCCGAGCTGGTACCTCCCCCGCGAGGACTGGCTCGAAGGATCGCTGCGCCCCGGCGAGGGCGGCAGCTATTGCGAGTGGAAGGGCTCCGCCGACTACCTCGACGTCGTCAGCGGCTCGATCGTGCTTCCCGCGGCGGCCTGGACGTATCTCACGCCGTCGCCGCGTTTCGCCGCGATCGCCGGCCATGTGGCGGTCTACCCCGGTCGTGTCGATGGGTGCACCGTCGACGGCGAGGAGGTCCGCGCCCAGGACGGCGGCTTCTACGGCGGCTGGATCACCTCATCTGTCGTCGGACCGTTCAAGGGGTCACCGGGCTCCTGGGGCTGGTGAGCGGCGCGGGGCGCGCAGGCACGTAGCCTCGACGCCGTGACCCGCCCCGACACGACACCGCTGCCCGACGGCTCGGTGCCCATCAAGCTCCTGCACGACCGCCTCCTCGTGCGGGTCGACGACGGCGACGGCGACCGTCGCTCGAGCGGCGGGATCCTCATCCCGGCGACCGCGCAGGTGGCGCACCGGCTCAGCTGGGCGAAGGTCGTCGCTATCGGTCCCAACGTCCGCACCATCGAGGTCGGCGACCAGGTGCTCTTCGACCCCGAGAGCCATCCCGAGGTCGAGCTGCAGGGCAGCGAGTACGTCCTGCTGCGCGAGCGTGACGTGCATGCGCTGGCTGCCTCGCGCGTCAGCGACGGCCACTCCGGGCTCTACCTGTGACCACATCGCCGCGCACGGCCCCCCTGCTCGCGTCCCGGTCCCGCACGCGCCGCGTCCTGCGTGGCACGGTCATCGGCCTGTTCGCCGCCTCGGGCGTCCTGCACCTGGTCAAGCCGTCAGCGTTCGAGGAGTTCCTGCCCTCTGCGCTGCCCGCGCCGGTCGCGGTCAACGCGGTCGCGGGTGTGGTCGAGCTCGCGTGCGCCTATGGCCTTCTGCGCCGACTGACCTGGGCCGGACCCGTGAGCGCCGTGGTGCTCCTCGCGGTGTGGCCGTCCAACCTGCAGTACGCCGTACGCGCCACTGCCGAGGCCGGGCTCACCTCGCCGAAGGCACTCCTCGCCTGGGCGCGGATGCCCTTGCAGATCCCGATGATCTGGGGAGTTCTCCTGCCGGTCGACGACCTTGCGTCACCGGCGGTCGCGACGTCGGACTGATCCGACGCACGACGCCCCCGGCCAGCTGGCACGGGGGCGTCGGGTCGCACGGAGTCGTGCGTCAGGCAGTTCCGCCGGTGCCCGTCGCTCCGGAGGCACCGGTCGCACCGGTTGCGCCGCCCGGGGTCGCCGGCTTCGACGGTGCCCACTTCTGACGCGACGCGTAGATTCCGGTGCGGTCCATGATCATGACTGCCGTCGAGTCGCTGGCGCCCTTGATGGCCGTGACGCCGACCTCGTCGCCGGTCTTGACCGACGCGATGCCGTCGCGTGTGGCGTTGACGATCGTGTCAGCGGTGACGACGTAGGTCGCGGTGAAGCCGTCCTCGCTCTTGACCGTGATCGAGGTCGAGGAGACTCCGGTGACCGTGCCACGCTGCGCCTCGATGGTCTGGTAGCCGCCGCCCAGCCTGGGCGTGACGAAGGATCCGTGGATCCCACCTCGCATGCCCATCCCTATGCCGCCAGGGCCGCCGTGGCGACCCATGCCACGACCGGGAGGAGCGCCGGCCGAGCCGTCACCGTCATGGTCACCCGGCTGCCCGATCTGACCGGGAGTGCCGACCCGCGGACCCTCGGTGCCGGTCGTCGGTGACGGACTGGGAGTGGAGGAGGCCGCGTAGGCCGTGCCAGCCACGCCGAGCGCGCCGATGGCGATGGCCGCGACGGCGAGTCCGGTGCCGACCCGAGAGCGTCGCCGGGTGGCCGTGAGCCCCTCCGGAGAGGCGAAGGCCATGGGCGAGGTGGGTTCGACGGGCGGGTTCGAGCCCGGGCGGTCCTGGTCCTGCATGGCGGTCCTCTCGTTCACGGTCGGATCGGTGTCGATCCTCGGCCGGTTCGGGGGTGGGGCAGCCTCCAGGGTGCGGCTCGCACGTATGAGGACGCTGAGAAACCTCCCCCGAATGCCTGGCAAGGCACGGCGACTACCGGCCTTGTCCGCATCCCCGGCCTCCTCAACGGACGCTGGCAGGCATCCGAGTTTCTCGAGAGCCTGCGGTGAGGACCGATGGCCGGTTCTCGACGGTTCCGCTCAGGATTGGCCGCCGACGGGCGATAGGAGGCGTGGACCCGTGCGCTGAGAACCGGCCAGTCCGTGTGCGGAAGGCAGTGCAAGTGAGGGTGTCATTCCTGCGTCGGTCCCCGATCCGGATCCGACTGATCGCGCTCGGAGTAACTCCGTTCCTGCTCGTCATCGGACTCTCGGCGCTGGCCATCACCGGCTTCAGCTGACAGGTCGATGCGGCGTAGGGCTCATCCCAGAGCTCGTCCGCAGTCCAGACCGCGCGCGAGTCTAAGTACCAGGCGGCCGACTTCAACGGCTGGCAGACGGCCTACGCGTTCGATGCGCTCCGTGGCGTCAAGAACGCTGCCGACGACAACGGCGACAGCCGCAAGGTGTTCGTCGCATCCGGCGTCCTGCTCGAGGGCTACCTCACAAAGCTGGCGTCTGACGCCGGTCTTTCCGCAGACCAGCAGGTGAAGGTCGCTGCGGCCAAGGCCGCCGACAAGGACTTCATGTCGGTCGACGCGACTGTCGCCACCGACTACGAGGACGGCTCCGCCGCCAAGATCTGCGAGGCCAACAAGCTGGTGCTCACCACCGAGATCGTGAACTACACCAAGATCGCGGATGCTGTCGCGTCACTCAGCACCAACCTCGATGCGCAGGCAGCAGCCGACGTCGCCGTCGCGTCGGACCAGGCGTCACGCTCCAAGCTCGTCATGCTCATCGTGGTGCTCCTCGGCCTGCTCGTCGTCGGCTTCATCGTGCTCGTCATGATCCGCTCGATCACGGCTCCGCTCGAGTCGCTGCGCGAGCGAATCGCCGACATCGCCGACGGCGAGGGCGATCTCCGTGCTCGGATCCCCGAGGACGGTAAGGACGAGCTGACGACGGGCGCCGGTCTGGTCAACACGTTCATCGGCCAGATCGCCGAGGTCATCGAGAAGGTCGGCGGCTCTGCCCAGATCGTGGCCGCCGCTGCCGAGCAGCTGGGTGCCGCGATCACCGAGATCTCGCGCAACACCAGCCAGGCCGCCTCGATGGCCGAGCGTGGCCGTGAGGTCATCGGCACCGCCAACGACACCGTGCGGCAGCGCGGTGAGTCGAGCATGCAGATCGGTGACGTCCTCACGGTGATCTCGACGATCGCCCAGCAGACCAACCTGCTCGCACTCAATGCAACAATCGAGGCTGCGCGTGCCGGCGAGGGCTTCGCGGTCGTCGCCAGCGAGGTCAAGGAGCTCGCACGCGAGACCGCGCTGGCCACCGAGGACATCAGCCGCCGTGTCGATGCCATCCAGAGCGACACCCTCAGTGCCGTGAGCTCCATGGAGCAGATCGCGACGACCAACGAGATGCGTCGCAACGTCGCTGTCGCCGCCGAGGCGTCGACCGACATCGCGAGCGACCTCAGCGGTGTCTCCGAGGCGTCAGCCGTGCGAGCGCAGGATCATCCGGGTCATCTTGATGCTGACTACCGCAAACCGGTAGGCCTGCACCGGGAGGCTCGTGCGCATGCGCACGGTGCGCTCGGTCGGCATGGGTGCTTCGTACGCCGACGGCTCGGTGAGACCCGCAGGTGCCGGACGGACGGTCTCAGCGTCTGGCTGGGACGGGGTGCTGGTCATGGCGTCCTCGCTGATCGTGGTCGTCGGCTCATTCGGGGATCATCGACCAACCGAGCTTGCCCTTGGCCTTGTAGATGAACATGACGTGCAGCAGATGCTTCATCCAGTGGCCGGCGAGCCCGATCTCACCCGTCGTCTCGGTGAGGCTGCGGCCATAGCCGGGGAAGCGGTCGTAGTCCGGCACGACGGGATACATCGTCATCGAGGCGGCGGTGCCCTGGGTGAAGCCCGCGCCGGCGGAGGCGACGCAGGCGGCGCCCATCTCGGCCATCGAGGCGCGGTGCTCGGGCACCTGGGACTTGCCGGAGATCATGTCGGAGATGCTCATCGCGACGGCGCGACCCATCAGCCCGGACGGCATCCCCGTCCGCGGCGGGGCAGGGGAGATGACGGTGCCGTTGGGTGCCTTGCGCGGTGTCGAGATCGGGTGCGGCGGCGCGAAGGCGATCCCGACACCGAACACGTTCGGATACATCGGGCTGACGTAGGTGCTCGGCCAGTCAGCTGCCTTCCATTCCTCGATCGGCTTCGCCGTGTAGTCGGCATCGACCTTGAGGAAGCCGCTCGGTGCGAATACCTGCGCGGTGATGTCGCTGCCGTCGCGGGCGACCGCGAGCAGGTTTTGGCCGCGGAAGGGAGGCAGCAGCATCGCGAAGTCGAAGCTCAGGGTGTCTTCGACGCCGTCGAGGGTCTCGTAGAAGATCGTGCCTTCCTCGACCTTCTGCACGTGCGCACGCAGGATCGATTTGACGCCACGCTCCTTGAACAGCGACTCGGTCCACAACTTGCTGCTGGTCACGAAACCGTTCTGCTTGAAAGACAATCCGCCGACACCGAAGTCGCCGAGGTCGTACTCGTTGGTGAGATAGATGAGCTCGGCCAGGTCGCGCACGCCCGCTGCACGCAGCTCGTGCTCGACGTTGAACGTGTATTCGAAGGCGGCACCTTCGCAGGTGCACGTGCCGTGACCGACACCGATCACGAGGGTCTGACGCTGCCCCGCCTTGAGTTTGCGGATCACGTCGGCGAGCGCCGAAGCCGCACGGTCCGCGTGGCCGTAGGTGCAGACAGACTCCGTGTAGCCGTCCGGACCGAGACCGGGGGTCGCGGCGAAGTTCAGCTTGGGACCGGTCGCGTTGATGACGTAGTCGTACTCGATGCTCTGCGTCTCGCCGGCCCTCGCGGGGTCGGTGTAGACGACGTCGACGTAGCCCGTGGCTGTCGATTCGCCGCCCTCGGGATGCAGGGCGACTGCCTTGGCCTGGCGGAAGTCGATGTCGTGCTTGTCATAGACCGGCTTGAGCGGGAACGTCACCTGCGACGGCTTCATCCGACCGACTCCGACCCAGATGTTGGACGGAATCCAGTTCCACTGCGAGTTGGGTGACACCACCACGACCTCGTGCTGCTTGTCGAGCAGGCGACGCAGGTGAAGAGCGGCGGTGTGGCCAGAGATTCCAGCACCCAGTACGACGACGCGAACCATAGAGATCTCCTCGAGATTCATCTGGTGAGCCTGCGTTGCACTATACCCCTAGGGGTATGGGTGAGGACACCCTCACCCTGTCACGACACGCCTAGGCACCGACAACGGCGGCGAGGCTGGTACCGCCGTAGGTCACATAGCGAAGGCCCGGTCCGAGGACCGGGCCTTCACACACGTGCGCCGCGTAGGACTTGAACCTACAACCCGCGGATTAAGAGACGGGCCCGAGCCGTATCAGGGCGTGCTGGACTTTCCGGCCTAGGGCTGAAAGATGTTGGCGTACATGGGTTCTCGTGCCCCGCGACTTCGATTGGATCCGGGTGCTGGCGGCTCGTTTGAGCCCAGGATGAACCCAGCGCAGCGTGCGCTTCGGGGCTGTGCGGCACTGGTGTGGGAGGGGGCTCCCTTGTTCCTCAGCCGACGGGGTCTACCCGCGGGGCGGGCTCGTCGACGTTGCTGCGGGCTTGCGCTGGCTACGTGAGGCCACCTCGTTCGGAGCAATTCGTAGCGGTAGGTAACGATTCACTCACATGGAGCCACATGGGGCCGGTTCTGGATTGTGCTCAGGATTCTCTCAGGTAGGTTCCCGATCTAGTCGCGGCCAGGGAATCGGTCGCTCGTGTTTTGGGGGAAGCGTGCGATCGCACTTTGTGACGTCGGTGGCTGGTGTGAAGTTCACGGGTTTCCGCCGTGTTGTTGTGGGGATCGCGTCGGCAAGCCTGGCCCTGTCGTTGGTTTCGGCTCCGGCGCTGGTTTCGGCGCCGGCGGCTGCTGCGGCGGTTGCCCCGACGGTTACGGAGCGTCCTGACCGCTACAGCGCGTCCCTCGCCGCGGCGATGCAAGGGACCCGGGTAGAGGTCTCGGGGGAGCGCTCGCCGTACCAGCTGCTGTTCGCAAATCCCGATGGTTCGTTCACGCTGGAATCATCGGCTGGGCCGGAGCGCGTCGCGCAGGCAGATGGCACGTGGGCGACGATCGACACGACCCTGACTGCGGATAGCTCGGGGGCGGTGACGCCGAAGGCAGCGGCGGCCGACATCACGTTGTCAGGTGGACAGGCGGATCCGGTCGGGTCCGCCACTCCGGTGTTGGCGACGGTGGAGATGCCGGCGGACAAGGCGTCGCGAGATGCCGCGGCCGATGCCGTGGCTGGCGTGGCCGGGGCTGACGGTGCGCCGGTTGTTGATGATGTGGTTGGGCCGTCGGTGTCGGTCAGCGTCGGGTGGGACGGTGACCTGCCGCGCCCGGAGCTCGACGGCGCGGAGGCGACCTATCCCAACGTCGCCGCTGGTGTGGATGTGCGGGTGCGGGCTATGCCGCGCGGGGTCGAGACCTTCGTCGACCTGAAGTCGCGGCCAGCGTCCTCGACCGGCGGGTATGTGCTGCGGATGCCACTGTCGGCGAAGGGGTTGACTGTCTCGGAGGACCCGGCGACGGGTGGACTGACGATCAAGGACAAGGACGGGCAGATCCTGTCGAAGACACCTCAGGCCCGAATCTGGGATGCAGATATCGACCCGATCTCCGCGGAGCCGCGCCACGGCGTCGTGGTCGACACGGACTTGGTGAAGACGACGGCCGGGTTGCGTCTGCAGGTCGTAGTACCGCAGTTGTTCCTTGATGATCCGGCTGTGGTGTATCCGATCACGATCGACCCGACGGTTCCGTTGGGTGCGTCGCTGGACACCTACATCGAGAAGGGCTACGACGGCACAGCGTTCGGGTCTGAGACCGACCTGAAGGTGGGGTCCTACGACTCTGGTGTGCACGTCGGTCGTTCGTACGTGGCGTTCCCGCTCTCGTCTGTGTCCGGTCTCATTGGTGCCACCACCGTCGTTGACTCGGCGAACCTCAAGCTGTGGGAGTGGCACGCCGCTTCATGCACCGCGAGTCCGATGTACGTCCGTCGCGCCATCAGCGGGGTGAGCGAGACTACGTCGACGTGGAGCAACCCGCCTGGTCACTCATCGGCCTACTACACCGTGACCGATGCGCACCGCAACGACTCCTCGGGTGCCTGCGCTGAGGGGTGGATCGGTGGCACGAGCGGCATGGTCGTGACCAACACCGTGAAGGACTGGGCTGCCGGGATCGCGAACTACGGCTTCGCCCTGACCGCGTCGGAGACCACGTCGACGGGGTGGAAGCGGTTCTACTCCTCGGAGTACTCGACGACAGCGCGACGTCCCAGCCTCTCAATCACGTTCCACCACATTCCTGACCTCGCGGGCACCCCGTCCGTCAGCCCGGTTCCCAACGCCGCGAAGTGGATCACGACCAAGACGCCCACGCTGAAGGGAACGGTGTCGGACAAGGACGGCGGCAACGTTCGCGCGATCCACAAGGTCTACAACGGCAGCACGCTCGTCACGTCGTGCACGTCGGGGTACGTCGCTAACGGGGCCGCGGCATCGTGCGTCGTCCCGGCGTCACCAGCGCTCGCCGAAGGCGTGCTGTATACGGTGCGCAGCTACGGCAACGACGGCACGAATACCTCCTCTGCCTGGTCGACCGGGTATGCGCAGTTCCAGATCGACACCACAGCACCGGGCGCTCCGATCGTGTCCTCCGCGACGTACGCCAACGACGGTCTCCCGCACGGTGACGCGGGGGTGCCGGGCACGTTCAGCTTCTCCGCCCCGAGCGGCACCACTGATATCACCTCCTACGAGTACCGCACCGACGAGGCGCCGTCCACGACGCTGGCGTGGGTCCCAGGTGCCCCCGCACCGACGATCACCCCAGTCGCCGCGGGTGCCCGGACGGTCTTCGTCAAATCCATCGACCGCGCGGGCAACAAGTCAGGCGAGACGGTCTACTCGTTCAAGGTCGGCGCTGCCGCCGTCATCGAGCCCGCAGCGGGTGCCCGCATCGCGTCGAGGACCAAGGTCCGTGTCCAGGTCAACGACCCTGCGTTGACCAAGATCGTCTCCGTTCAGTACCGGCGCGGGGCCACGGCCACTCCGGTCGTCATCAACAGCGCCTACCTCAGCGACTCCAGCAACAACCCTTTCGTGCCGGGGACCACCCTGCCCAGCCCGTCGATCGGGTGGTACGCCACGTGGAACGCACTCGGCGACCTCGGCAACGCCGGTGGCCTCGCCGAGGTGTCGGTGACGCTGAGCAAGGCAGACGGGTCGGGTCAGCTCACCACCAAGTGGGTTCCGATCGTGGTCGACCCCAACGCCGACGGGGCGGCCTCCACAGGTGTCGGTCCCGGCGACGTAAACCTGCTGACCGGTGACTACTCGATCGGCACGACGGACGTGTCCGAGTTCGGCCTGAATGTGACCCGCTCGTCGTCCTCACGCATCCCCGACGAGGGGTACCTGCCTGTGCGGGAGCGCCTCGCCGACGCGACCCGGACCGTCACGGCGACTACGGGCTTCACCGCCGGAGGGACCGGGACAACTCTGACCCGTTCCACGACCCTCGGCCACGACGGCACGGACTCCCTCGCGATCAACCCCGCGACGGCGTCAACCTCCTACGCGTCCATCGCCGCGGGTGGGTACGTCACCGACGCAGCCCTGACCCCGTCGAACCTCACCCCGGCTGGGGGCGATCGCTACCGCGTCACCGGTTGGTTCAACGTCCCGGCCGCGACCGGGCTGAATCCGACCGATGCCGCCAACGGGATGCGCCTCGCCGTGGTCTACACCGCACCGAGCCAGGCCCAGACGATCGCGTTGTCACCGAAGGTCTCGGTGACTGACGCCTGGCAGCAGCTCAGCGTCGACGTCACGATCCCGACCGGTTCGACGGGCATCGAGATCCGCGCCTACAACGGGTTCGGAGTCTCCGGCAAGCTCGTCTACGTCGACGACCTCTCGGTCCGCAAGCTGTGGGCACCTTTCGGCCCTCAGTGGTCAGGGATGATCGACTCTGACCTGTCCAGCGACTGGACCAGCCTGTCCGTTCTCGCTGGTGAGAACGTCGAGCTGTCCTCGGGCGATGGGTCGAAGACCCGGTTCAACGTGGCCGGGTCGTCGGTCGTCGGATCGGTCAAGACCACCTCGTTCACCGCCGAGCCCGGCTCTGAGGATCTCACCCTGACCGCGACCGGTCCCACGACTGGGCCGGCCACGTCCTACAAGGTCGTCGACGCCGAAGGCGGGACCACGACCTTCGTGGCGATGCCGGGGCAGGTCGGTGTCTACGCGGTGGACCAGGTCGTGCCCTCCGCCGGCCCCGAGGCGACCCGCTACCAGTGGACGCGCGACACCACCGGCCCAGCCGTGGGCGTGTCCAAGCTCTGGCGTGTGGTCAACCCGGCACCGACCGGAGTGAACGGGTGCGTCGTGCCCAGCGGAGCACCCCCGCGCGGCTGCGAGGTCCTCGAGTACACCTACGCGACAACGACCACAGCCAACGCAACCACCCTCGGGGACGTCGCCGGACAGGTCCAGTCCGTCAAGGTGTGGTCCTGGGACGGCACAGCCGTCACCGCACTCGAAGTGGCTCATTACAACTACGACCAGTATGGACGCCTCGTCGAGTCGTGGGACCCCCGCGCCGGCGCGACACCGCTGAAGACCACCTACACCTTCGAGAACCCGACCGACCCGCTGTCGCGGATCAAGACCGCCGCCTCACCGGGTGACCTGCCCTGGACCTTCACCTACGGCGCCGTCGGCTCTGACCCCAACCCTGGGCGGCTGCTCGCGGTGAGCCGCCCGTCCCTGGTCCCCGGAACGCTGAGCACCCAAGGACCTACCACCACCACCACCACCCTTGTCTACGGGGTCCCGTTGACGCGGGGTTCGGGCGGACCGTACGACCTCGACGCGGCTGCGGCTGGGGCTTGGTCCCAGTACGACCTGCCGACCGACGCGACCGCGATCTACCCGCCCACCCAGACACCTGTCACCGCCACACCCGGGCTCGCCGACGCGACCAGCCCCGGTACGGGCGGTTATGGCCAAGCGACAGTGCGCTACCTCAACGCCAACGGCCTCGAGGTCAACACCGCAGCCCCCGCGACCGGCTCGATTGCCGCCCAAGGGCTCATCGACACCACCGAGTACGACTGGCGCGGAAACCAGGTCCGTACCCTCGACGCCGCGTCACGCCGCCTTGCCCTGAGCACCGACCCCAACGACGACACGTGGCTCACCGATCTCGGCATCAAACCCCTGCCGTCCACGGCGAGGGCGGCGCTGCTCGACACCCAGGTCCGCTACAGCAACGACGGTGTCGACGTGCTAGAGGCCACCGGTCCGCTGCGCGCGGCCAAGCTCGGATCACCAGTAGCAGACCCCGACGGGGCGGGCGGCCTCGCCGCGCTCTCGGCGGGCGACGATGTCGTCGCCAGGCCGCACACGGTCAATGTCTACGACGAAGGCAAGCCCGACGCCGCGATCTACCACCTCGTCACCACCCGCACCGTCGGCGCGGTCCTCTACAACGCGGGCGCCCCAGTGGGTTACTCGACCGACGCCGACACCCGCACGATCACGATGGGCTACGGCGTCAACATCACTGGCTCCGCATCCGGTTGGACGTTCCGCACCCCGACAAAGGTGACCGTCGATGCGGTCACCGGCGGGAAGAACCTCGTGTCCGTGGTCAAACTGGACACCGAGGGTCGCGCTGTCGAGTCGCGCAAGGTCGACTCCGCCGGCGGTGACGCCCGCACCACACTCGCGGTGTTCTACACCGCCGACGCGAGCGCGAGCGACGCCCGCTGCCGCACCAAGCCCGAATGGGCCGGGCAACCCTGCCTGACCTACGCCGGGGCGACAGTCCCCGCCGTCGGGGCGGCGACCGCGCCCTCCGGCCTGCCTGAGCGGTTCGTCTCGGCGTACTCCCGCACGGGCGATGCCGCTGTCGTCTCCGAGACAGCGAACGGTGTCACCCGGACCACGACCACGAGCTACGACGCCGCAGACCGGATCACCAAGGTCAGCATCACCGGAACCGGCACCGGGGTCGGTACCCCGGTCGATGACGTCTACTCCAGCTACGACCCGAACACCGGCGACCTCATCGCCACCTACACCAAGTCCGGCTCTACCGAGACCGGGCGGATCACCCGCACCTACGACGCCCTCGGGCGCCTGGTCGACTACACCGACGCCGACGGCGGACTCACCCACTCCGTCTTCGACGACCAGGGACGGATCTCCCAAGTCACCGACTCCCTCGGCACCACGACCACCTACACCTATAACCCGGCTGAGGAGCCTCGCGGATTCGTCACCAAGATCAACGACTCCGTCGCCGGTGACCTCACCGTCACCTACGGATCCGACGGACAGGTCACCAGCGAGACCATGCCCGGCGGAGTCACCAGAACCATCACCTACGACGCCTCAGGCACAGCCGTCGCACAGACCTACAGCCACCCCCAGGCCCCCGACGGGATCCTGTTCCAGGACAGCATCGATGAGAACATCCACGGCCAGTGGCTGAGCCACGACACCAGCCTCAACGCCATGACCTACGCCTACGACAGGCTCGGTCGCCTCACCGACGTCACCGACACCCACGACGGAACCTGCGACACCCGCGCCTACGTCCACGACAACCGCGCGAACAGACTCAGCAAGACCACCACCGCGGGCGTTATCGACGAGCTCACCAGCGCCTGCACCCCGGGCACCGTGACCGGCACCGAGAGCCACGCCTACGACACTGCAGACCGCCTCGTCGACGCCGGCTACACCTACGACGCCTTCGGGCGCACCACCACGCTGCCCATTGGCTTGACCAACACCTTCCACGTCAACGACCTCATCGACAGCCAGACCGCGGGAACTACCCGGAAGAGCTGGACCCTCGACCCGGGGATGCGCCTACGGACGGTCCACAACGAGACCCAGCTCAACAGCGTCTGGACCGACGCCGGAACGAAGATCAACCACTACGACGGAGACGGCGACTCACCCCGCTGGATCTCCGAAGACATCACCAACACCAACGACGTCACCCGCATGGTCGACGGCCCCGCCGGACAACTCGTCGCGACGACGAACAAGACCGGCAACGTCGTCACCCAGATCACCGACCTCCACGGCGACGTCGTCCTCGAAATGACCGGAGCACCCAACCAGGTCATCACCCACAAGTTCGACGAGTTCGGCACCCCCCAGACCGTCGGAGGGCAGGCCAACCCGAGCTACACCCGCTACGGGTGGCTCGGCGGTGCGCAGCGTTCCTCCGATGCTCTCGGCGATGTCATCCTCATGGGCGTCCGGCTCTATGCACCCGACCTCGGACGCTTTCTCTCCATCGACCCCGTCGCCGGCGGCAACGCATCCGCCTACGACTACTGCAACGGCGACCCTGTCAACTGCGCCGACCTCGACGGCAAGTTCGGATGGGGCGATCTGTTCAACGCCGTCGCACAGGTCGCAGAAGTCGCGTCATGGATCCCTGGACCCGTGGGTGCCGCAGCTGCCGCTGTCTCCGCAGTGAGCTACGCGGCATCCGGGAACCGCGGCAAGGCGATCGAGATGGCCCTAACCGCCGCAGCCCAGTTGGTGGGCGCAGGCGCCGCCGTTCGCGTCGGCTTCAAGGTCGCGAAGCTTGCGGCGAAGGTTGGCCAGCGGGTGTTCTCCGCTGCCCGAAAAGTGTTTCGAGTAGCGGAGAAGGCTTGCAATTCATTTGAACCGGATACGCCTGTACTCCTGGCCGATGGAACCTCTGAACCCATCTCGAGCATACGAGTAGGCGACCTGGTAGCCACGAGAGACTTGCGCGAGGGCGTTCCAGGGATCGAGCCCGTCGTTGATGTCATTGCGGGTCAAGGCGACAAGCACCTCGTCTCCCTCACAGTGGTAGGTAGCACCGAACCGGTTGTGGCCACGGCCTCCCATCCTGTGCTCGTCGAGGGAGTCGGGTGGGTCAATGCGGGCGAACTGACTGTCGGCCAGAAGATCACTAACGAATCAGGCGTGACTCAAAGATTGCTCCGTGTGCAGGACCTAGGCTGGCGGGGCGGCGTCACCGTCTTCAATCTCAACGTCGCGCGTGACCACACCTTCGTTGTCGGTGCCGGGATCACACGCTTCACAGTTCACAACAGCAGTTGCTCGGTCAGGTTCCCGAGCTCCTCGGCTGCATACCGCGCGGCGAAGCGGCACGCCGGCATTCCCAATTCCCAACAGCCGTTGCGCAAGTACTCGACGAAGCAAGGACCTATTCACGAGTTTGAGAACCCACGAGGCGGTAGAAATCTGATCGTCGCTCGACAGCTCGACAGCTCGACGCTCGGCACGGGAATCACTGGGAAGTCGGCCTTGGCGCTGGCATGAAGGCCTCGGGGGTTCCGCGCTATCTGTCGGGAAAGGGTATGCCGTGGCAGAAGATGCGATTCCTCTTCTGAAGGGCCAGATATGTTCGGTCGCGTGACGCCTGTGCAGCGGTTGGTGGGACGCAAGCGTCTCGGTAATGCTCCCCGCGAGGCATGGTGTCGAGCTCTTGGTCGCCCAGTCGACTTCGTCGAAGACGAGCAGGCCGCCCGACTGGGACGTTCGGTCGACGAAGCTCTCACGCTACGGGTATTTCTCGCCGAGAGAGCGGGGGGTCGCTGGGAGGAGGTGGAGGTTGCCAAGCATCGTTTGGCGATGAAACTGATCCCGGGCCAACCCGCCTTCATCCTCGACGCCGACTCGTTCCTATACGTCGGAGCAATCCCGACAACAGTTGATGAAGTCCTTGAACGATTTGAACAACTTGTCAACCTACCCGCCTGGGCGGTGGGCAGCCTCGAAGCCGGTTGGTCGTGGGTTGAAGTCGTTGCTCGACATGGGCAAACGTTGGTTCAGATTGTCGTTGACGACGACGAATTCGATGTCCCCTAGTACCGGCGGACCGGAAACCGCTGTGATTGACGGAGGCGTCTCGCCCGGGTTAAGTGGAGGCTCTATCACACCCGGGGCCAGACAGCTTCGAAACCACTCGTCGGGTGCGCCAGGCGAATCGTGCCGATGGCAACGACAGGTACAGCTTTCAAATCCTCGGTCGCCACGGTGGAACTAAGGCCGCCCGTGATGAAGAGAGGAGCCTTGTGACAGGTCATCGAGCTCATTTTGGGAAGACCACTCTCCCTTGGAATCGAGAGCGGTACATGTGATGGTTCCGCCAGAACAGCACTTCGCAGCCAATCTGGGGCGTTGGTCATGAAACTGACCGAGACGCAGTTGACTTGCTCCCCAGCCCAGTCGTGGCCCCGCGATCTCTTGTCTCGTTTCGAGGCTCGTGCCGCGATCGTTCAGCACGCGTATGTCGCGGCGCTGGGTGAGATAAGCACTAAGTGGACTTGGAAGATCTGGGTAGTCGCGTGGGACGAGCGGCCCGCGCGCGAACCTGCATTGGTGCTGCCCGACGGCCCTGGTATCGGGGTTGATCAGGCGAACCTGCAAACGAGTCTCCACGAGTACCTCGCCGTCGAAGGCGATGAGGTAGCCGCCAGGCGTTGGATTGTCAGGCACATTGCTGCTGGCGCCGCGATGGTGGTCGCTGAACGGGGTTGGAACGGGGAGCCGTTTGAGGAGGCACGGCGAATCGTCTTCAGGGACCCGAGGCATGTCCTGGTGGGCGCGTGGCGCCGCCACAGGGATGGAGTGCGCTCTGTTCGCCTGGTCTTCGAGGAAGTGGTCGAGGGCGTCGCCGCCTATGCAGAGGTCAAATTGCGAGATGACGCTCCGCCGATCCGGCTGAACTTCGAGGATGGCCTTCTTCCCGTTGAAAGATTGAAGGACGCGCCAGCGCAACTGAGGAGCCCGCGATGGACCTCGGCGTCCCTCATGATCGAACGGCGGGATGGTCTGATCCTGTGGGAGGGAACTCCCATTCAGCCATAAGTGCCTTCGGCGACGCTCGCAGCTTGCCTCGTCAGCTGATCGACATGATGGGTGAAGGGGGAGTGACCCTCGTGCGATTCGTGTGACCGACGTTTGGCGGGATTGAGACACGGGTCCGAGCCCTTCCGACGCATCCCGATCACCGGCGAGTCGCTACCGTTCATCTAACCGTCGTCTCAGCGGCCCACGTGAACGGGTTCTTGTGACTAGGTGGGGTGCTGTTCATCCTCGGCGCCGGTCGTCGTCGGCGTCGTGGTGGACTCCAATGGGAAGCGGCGTTGTGGCGCGGCGACCGCAGACACGACCCCGACTCCTCCGTGGGTGAAACTCGTCGAGGATTTGCTGAAGTTCATGTTCGGCTGGTCGAGGACCTTGGCCGACGCCCTGATCAAACCGCCGGGTCCGGGAACGCCGCTGCGGGTCCTTGGGGTGTTGGTTCTGTTCCTCGGCATTGTGGTGCTGCTGATCGGCCCGGTCGCGGTCTGGTTGGACAATCGGGGAGTGGAGGCAGTGGCTCACCGAGCCCGTCGCCGACGCCGTCTGCGTCGACGAGCGCAAGCGCGTCTGCGAGCTGACCTCGTTACGCGCATGTCCGGACCTAAGGAAGTTGCATGACGGCGACTGACACCTGATTGGTGTGGTGTCCGAGCTGGCACAGCAGAGAACATCCCGGATCGAGCGGTCGACGCGAGCACTCCCGAAGCCTTAGTCGACCAGCGCCTGGCCAACGGCGCGTCGCCCCGGAGCGAGGCGTGATTCGAACTCCAACAAGGGGTGTCTTCTGGTGTTGGAGGGTGGTAGCCAGTACTGAATCGTTGCAGGTCAGAGGCCTCTGGCCTCCATGTAGCCCTGACGCGTGTCATCAGTTCCCAGGGATTCCGTGACCAGTTCTGTGACCACGCGACTGCGAGTTAAGCGTCGTCTCTGGCGCCAGCGAGTCACGAGACTGGTGAGCCGACGGCAGCTACTTGTTGGTAAGGACCCTACCGGCGACGGCGCCGCGGCGGGGTCTTAGCAGATCGCCGCGGGGATCGGCCGTGACGCGCCTTCAGTAGCGGTGACCCACTGGCTACCTCCGGCCTCAGTGGACGCCAGGACGGCTGCGGGGTGTACCTCGGGCTGGTGTGGCCCAGGTCCGCGCCACCGGAGACGGGATGTCTAGCCCCCGGGTGTGATGGAGGCGACCGAACCCGGGGGCGAGACACTGCATCAGACCCGCGGCGAGACACAGGTCGTCAATGACGCGTTCTCCCCCGTTCCTCGTGCGCGTCTGCCAGGCTCCCAGTTAGTTGGTAGTGCTGGGTGGCTAACCAGGGGGATGTTGTGCTGTTGCGTTCGCGATCGAAGTTTGGCTTGGTAGCCACCGCCAGTACGGCCGTTCTGCTGCTAGTTGGGCTGTTGCCGCCGGCGTGGGCTGATGCACCTCTGTCGCCTGGCGCGGTCACGACGCTGGCTGGCGACGGTCAGCCGCGAACAGTCGACGGAACCGGGTCGGCTGCGAGCTTCAACAGCTCGGGCGGCACCGTCTTGCTCAACGGGAAGTTGTACGTCGCGACAGCTGACGCGATCCGCCGCGTTGATCTCTCCACCGGCGCTGTTTCTACGGTGGCGGGTCTCGGTGCGGGTCCTTGTGGGACGGACAGTCCAACCGCGTTAAATGTGACCTTCGGCAATGCATCCGCGTTGGTGACTGATGGCTCGTCGCTGATCACGGTGTTGACGTGCGCCGCGGGCGCGTGGGCTGTGCGCTCAACCTCTGTGCCCTCAGGCGCCACGACCACTCTGGGCACATTCTTTGCATCTGGTGCCGCCTCATTGTCGGCGACCGCGGTGGTGGGTACGTCGCTCTACATCGCGGTCGGGCCTTCGATCGTGAAGTTCAACTTGTCGACTGGTGCGTCCTCAGTTGTGGCGACTGAAACCGCCGGGTCGGTCTTCGCTGCGCTGACGGTGGACAGCGCACAACTGTGGGCGGTTGCCGCCAATGGCAGCTCTGGTCAGTCTCACCTGGATTCGATCAATCTGACCTCGCTCGTGATGGCATCGGTGGGCACGCCTGCGACGTTCTCGGACGGCGGCCCCGGGGGGA
The DNA here is from genome assembly GCA_025351185.1 of Candidatus Nanopelagicales bacterium. Taxonomy (GTDB): domain Bacteria; phylum Actinomycetota; class Actinomycetes; order S36-B12; family CAIYMF01; genus Longivirga. The sequence goes on along the minus strand of JANXWJ010000157.1, from coordinate 7,662 downwards.
CGTCAATCGCGAATGCGGGTTCCTTCTTGTTCGTGGGTTTTGGCGGATCCATTCGACGGTACGCGAAGGCGGATGCCGCCTGGGTTGACGTGGCAGGGGTAGGTGGCTTTGACAGCGGGTGGAGCGACGGCACTGGAACGGATGCGTGGTTGACCGCGGCGTCGTCGATGACGTTCGACGGAACAGTCCTATGGGTATCGGATGCTTCTCGACTCCGCCGGGTGGGTCTGGGCACGGCCTTGCCGTCCTCGCAGGCGCCCGTTGCGAACGTGACAGTGCCTATGAGTCTCGCGCAGCTATTGACCATCACCGGTTCGAGCCACACCAACTCAAACGGGCCGCTGCAGTTCACGCAATTCAGCGACGGTGCCGGAATGATCATGGTGGGGCACGTCCTGTTCATTGCCACCACCGACGCGGTGCGTGCCTGGGACAGAGACACGGGCTACTCATCAACGGTGGTCCCAGCGGAAACATCATCCAATAATTCTTGCGGTGCGGACGGGACGTCGTCAGCGACGTCCACGGCTCGCGACAGCACCTCCCTGACGTCGGACGGGTACTACCTGTACCTGGGAGACAAGTGCGGACGAGTACGACGGATCAGCATCACCACAGGTGCGACTTCGACCGTTGAGTCGACGGGATCCACCACCCAGGCTGGGTCACTGACGTTCGGAGCGGACGGGTACCTCTACATGGCTGGGATGGCCATTACGAACGCTGCTTCCTATGACACCAACGTTTACCGCATTAACCCGCGCACAGGTGTGATGACTGTGTTCGTCGCCGAGGCAGGAGCAACTCGGCTGCGCGCTATGACCTCGGACGCGACCTCCTTGTGGGTCACCGTCCAGGTCCCCTGCCACGTAAACCCCTGCGGCTCCGGACTGAAGCTCGACCGGATCGATCTGGGAACCCGCGCAATTACGACGATCGATGATGAGCAGTGGAACAACGCTGGCCTCGCCCCACCGTACGGAACGGCATTGGTGTCGGCGGGTGCATATCTCTACGGTGAGCGCGGATCCACCATTACCCAGATCGAGAAGAGCACCGGCATCGCTGTTGACGTGGCGGGGACTGCCAGCGTCTACACCCCGTCCCCGCGGGACGGGTACGGCAGCCAAGCTCAGGCGTCGTACGTGACGGCTATGACGACGGATGGTTCGTCGATCTTCTTCATGGACCAGCCAGGTTCCTTGAGGGTTGCCATTCCGGCGCCATCGCCACTACCGGGTGGCTCAACCGACGCCGAATCGGGTAGCCCCGACGCCTGCGATTGTCTCGACAACGTCGTGGACCCGGTCAACACTGCCACTGGTGGCCTGACAGAGTCGATGAGCGATATGTCCCTGCCAGGAAGGTATGCGGTGCCGTGGGGCAGGGCGTACTCCTCGGTGAACGCGGCGCAGGACTCTCCACTGGGCTACGGGTGGTCTGGGGACTTCGTGGAGAAGTTGACCCGGGGTGCGACCTCTGCCGATCCGGTGAAGATCAAGACAGAGACTGGTCCGCTTACCCAGTTCAACCCCACCTCGAGCGCTGTGGTCTTCGGGTCCGCCCCACGCGTCCACGCAACCTTGATCCAGGACAGCGTCGCCGGTACCTGGACCTACACCCGCCGCAAGAACATCTCGGCGGTATTCGCCTCGGATGGTCGCCTGGTCACCAAGACCGACCATAACGGCGAGAAGATCACCTTGGCCTACAACGCCGCGACGCCACCGCAGCTCATGTCGGTGACGACCGCCGATGGGCGGGCGCTGACCATTACCTACAACGCGGCCGGGCGGATCTGGAAGGTCACCGGCCCAGGCGCGACCGGTGTTCCCGCACGTGTGGTCACGTACGGCTATGACACCGCAGGAAACCTGACCTCCGTCATCGACACCCGCGGCAAGACCTGGGTCTACGGGTACGACGGCAACCATCACCTCACCTCGATCACCAGCCCCAACGGCGGTGTGACAACGACGAGCTACGACGGCAGCGGAAAGGTTTCCTGGCAACGCGATGCCCGTCTGAAGACGACGAACTTCGGATACACCGACACCACCGCCGGCGCGGATCGACACCGGGTCACGCGTGTTACCGATCCGACGGGAGTCATCACAGACTACGAGTACGTGAACGGGTGGATCAGATCCAAGACGATCGCCCCGGGCACCGCTGCCGCCTCGACGTGGTCCTACACCTACGACCTTGCCGGGAACCAGACTTCGGTGACGGACCCCACCGGAGAGCTCACTAGTTCCACCTTCGATGGCGAGGGAAATCGGCTGACCCAGACCGTCCTCGCCGGAGGGACCTTCCCGGACGGCACCGCCGCCGGCACGACGACGACCACGTGGAAGTACAACTCACGAGGTGAGCCACTCCAACAGTCCGACACGAGCGGCGCGTTGGTCACCTGGTCCTACGACACGACCGGAAACGTTCTCAACCAGGCACGCAAGCTCGACACCACAGACACGGCAACCACGAGCTGGACTCGCACGGACACGGCGCACCCGGGAGACGTCACCAGCACCACAGATCCGCTAGGAAACGTCACGAGCTACTCGCACACAGCCGAAGGGTTCATCTCAGCACTTACAAGTCCCGCCGGAAATGTCACCGACACGACCGACTCCACCGTGAAGAACACCATGACCTACACCCCATACGGAGAAGTCCTCACCAGTGTCGAACCCCGCGGAAATGTCACCGGCGGAACCCCCACGAACTACACGACGACGAAGACCTACGACGGGGGCGGACTGATACTCACGTCCAAGAGTCCTCTTGGCCTCGTCACGACTTACACGTACGACGGTGACGGTCACCGCACCACCGTGACGAACAACTCCGGGCAGATCTGGAGAACCGCCTTTCTCCCGGACGGCCTCGTCGACACCGTCACCGACCCCCTGACCCACGTTACGACCAGGGACGGATATGACGACGCAGGTCGGCTCACGTCCTACACAGACGCTACCGGCAACACCATTGGAACCAGCTACGACGATCACGGGCGACCCGCAACCAGCGTCCGCCCTTCAGGCAACGTCGCAGGTGCGACAGCTGCAGTGAAGGCCGCGAATAGCACCACGTTCGGCTATGACCTCGCCGGCCGGCTCACCACAACAACGGCACCGGACCCAACCGGGGGAGCGGCACTCGTCTCGATGACCGTCTACGACACTGCCGGTCGAGTCTGGAAGTCCACCACCGCCGCAGGGCAGACAACGACGACGAAGTACGACGGGAGGAACAATGTCTCCTCGATTACCGACCCAGCGGGAAACCAGACACAGTTCAACCGCGACCTAGCCGCGCGAACCGTCATGACCTACGACCCGCGGGGTAACGCCATCGGAACCACCTACGACAAGGCCGGGCACGTCGTCACGATCACTGATTCCTTGCTAACTGCCACCAGTCCCACTGGACGCAACACAACGCAGACCTGGGACACCGCCGGGCGCCTACGGACGGTCACCGACGCGCGAGGCAACGCCACCGGGGCCGTCGCAGCGAACTTCACCACCACATACACCTACGACGCATCCGGCAACCGGCGGATCACCACGGACAACCTCGCGCACCAGACCAAGGTCACCTACGACCGCGACGGACGTGTCGCCACCCAGATCAACGCCAAGAACCGCACCACAAACATCGGGTACGACACCACTGGGCGGCTGTGGAAGATCACCGCACCGGACGGCGGTGTCACAGTGTTCGGATACGACATCGCCGACCGGCGCACGAGCATCACCGCACCGATGCTCGGCGTGTGGACCTCGGGCTACGACAACGCCGGGCGACTTACCTCCCAGACCGACCCGGCCACGATCACCCGCTCCTACGGATACACACCTGACGGACAACTCCAGACGGTCACCACACCGCGAGGTACAACCACGCGCGCATACAACACGCTGGGCCAATTCACGTCCCTGAGCTACACCGATGCCACGCCATCGGTCAGCTATAGCTATGACCGAGCCGGGCGCCGAATCGGAATCACCGACGGATCGGGAACGCTCGCCTACGCCTACGACGCTGCGTCGCGGCCCACGGTCGTCACGAGAACACCCATCACCGGTCCGGCCAGTACATGGGGATTCAGCTACGACGCGAACGGCAACCTCCTGACCCGCACCCGCCCCGACTCCACCACGGAGACATACACCTACGACATCGGAAACCAAGCCACCCAAGTCATAGACCCAAACGGCACCACAACCTGGACATACGACGATGCGGGGAACCCGCTCGCGGCAGCCATGCCCAACGGCACAACAGAGACTCGGACGTGGGACCGAGCGGGCGCACTAGCGTCCATTGCCACCAAGAAGGCTGCCGCTGTCCTCACTTCGCAGACAGTGACCCGTGACGCCTCCAACCAACCCACCAAGATCGTGGTGCTTCGCAGCGGAACGACCGAGAACCGTTCCTACCTCTACGACAACAACGAACGACTCACCGATGTCTGCTACGCGGCAACATGCACCGCGCCAACCGCGACCCAGCACTGGACCTACGACAAGGACGGCAACCGCCTCACAGAGCAGAACGGCGTCGCACCCGGGGTCGTGACCACCTCTAGCTACAACACCTCCGACCGCCTCACCAGCACCCGGGTCGGCACCGGCACCTCATTCACCCCGACCTACGACAGCGAAGGCAATCTCACAAGCGACAACTCAGGGCGCACCTACACCTACGGCCTCAACGGGCTGACAACGTCTGTAGCAATCAGCGGTTCGACCACCAACTACACCTATGACGGGACCGGAAACCGGCTAACCGCCACGACCACCGGGACCGGAGCGGCCAGCAGCTACACCTGGAATCCGCTCGAGCACACCGCCACGCTCGCCCAAATCATCACCGACCCCGACGGGGCCGGCCCCAGCCCAGCGACGACCACCATCAACCGGTACGACCCGAGCGGCAACCCGCTCAGCGTCACCGCCGGGGGCGCTACGGCCTTCGTCGCCCACGACCCGCTCGGCTCGGTGACCGACCTCACCAACAGCAGCGGCGCAATCTCACGTTCCTACGACTACACCCCATATGGCACACCGAGAACACCAATCTCAGCTCCCGCAAGTCCCTCTGGCCCGAACAGCGTTCTCGGTTACACCGGCGCCGTAACGGACGCGACCGGACTGCTGAACCTGCACGCCAGACAGTACGACCCGACCAGTGGACAGTTCACCCAACCCGACCCCGCCGGCTACACCGGCTCCGCGGGCTACACCGGCGGCTACGGAACCCCATACGGGTACACCGCAGGACGCGTAACAACACTCACCGACCCCTCAGGACTCGAGCCCTGCTCGAGCGGAAGCCCAAACTGCAACCCCGCGCTCAGCGACGTCGCAGGCGGCAACCTACCCATGGGCGAGAACTCCGGGGGAGGCGACAACCGCGCCTCACAAGGCGAGCGCCAACTCATCGGCCAGTTCTCAACACCCGAACAGTACGCCGGCGCACAGATCGAACTGCAAGGCCTGGTCACACTCGGACCACAAGGCGACCACGTGCCAGCAGGCACACAAGGCGAGCAGGCCTACCAGCAGGCATTCAACAAGTTCTGCTCAATCTTTGCTCAAAAGTGCGCTGCCCGGGCCGCACTCCAAAAGCAGTGCCGAAACGAACGAAGTCTTCAGCTGGGACTGGCCGCCTTGGCGCTGGTTCCGGGAGTCGGCGAAGGCGCGCTCGCTCTCTCGGCGGAAGAAGTGGCCGCGACTGGTGTTGCCGCAGGTGGCGCAGCCGCCGTCGAACCCACTCTTGTCATTGGGCGCGGTGCCGATCTGGCCAAGTCAGGGGCGCTCGGCCCAAGGGAATTCAAACTCTCCTGGCCTACGAAACTCCCGGACTTCGCCGCCGAATGGAAGGTCAACTCCGGCCTGCTGCGAACGGCAATGAGGGCCGGGAAACCCATACGCGACGCGTCGCCCGGCGACACTGGTGGGGTGTTCTTGAACGCCGAAAGGAACCTGCTCGAAGATCGGGGTTGGACATTTAGTGCCAGGTCCGGCTACTGGACTGGACCTTAGAGATGGCCGAGACAGATGATCACGGGTTGCTCAGGAAGCAACTTGATCTCATACCGGAAGTTCGCGAGGCTTTTGCCTTCCTAGACCGGTGGGGATTTCGATTGGTCGAAGCCTCGCCCACGATCGTGCGCTACCAACGTAATGACGTGATGGCGATCATTTCCCACGGGCGTGGCTCCTTCGAACTCGGATTCGAAGCGGGTCGTGAGGGCGAGATGTATGCGATGTCAGAGATGATTCGTTTGTCGAACTACGACCTCGGGAGGACTTACAGAAACTTCGTCGCGACCACGGCGGACCAAGTTCGAGCAGGCACGAGGGCGCTCGCCGAATTGGTTGAGTTCTACGCCGCCCCGCTGTTGCGGGGTGAGGAAGAGTTTCTTGGTTTGCTCAAGCAAGGCCGAGCAACCTGGATGGAGTCCTATGCCCTCGACGTGCTCGCTCGGCAAGTTAAACCTCAAGCAACGAAGGCCTTCCGGGAGGGCCGTTACGACGACGCTAGCCATCTGTTCGCGAGGATTCTCCCTCGACTCAGCCCAGCGGAACTTGCGAAGTACCATATCGCTCTTGAGCGCAGCCATCGTCGTCCTGCGGACTGACCCGGTGCTGTTCATTGACGAGACTCGTCCCAGTTTCAAGGCGGCCGGCCGGGGCTGGACGCCTGGTGAGCGAGCGTGCGGTGATCCAGGCGGCGTGGGCTGCCGTCCCGTCGTCCGTGTCGCTCCGTGACCCGGCCGCGGCCGTCCCCTCCCTGCCGAGCGAGAGGGCTTGCTACAGATCGCCGGCCCGGCCGCGCTGTTGACCTTGCAGTCGAGCCCAGCCGGGTTCGAGGTCGAGGCGCGGCTCGACGCGTTGCGTGGCCAGGGCGGCCCGGAAACGACGTCCTGATCGAACATCTCGCCTAGGCACGCACCGTCACCGGCTGCTCCCAGTTCCCGGTCGGGCTGAAGGGGCTCGGCGACGTCCTCAACGACTAATGGGGTGGCTACCTCCACCTGAGTACGGGAACGGTCTGGCCGGCGGACCTAGTCGATGGGGGCCCAAGCCGGAGGCTGGAACCTTTTGAGGAAGCAGGCCCGGAGGTGTGGCTGGATGTGCCCGGGGAGGGTAGCCGCGACGTGGCGGACTTCAACGCCGAGCCGACCGACGAGCGGGTCCGTGGCGACCTGGCCGCGGCACAGGAGGGCAAGGGCTCCTTCCCCCGCTTCCAAGCCGCCCTGAACCGGCACGAGACTTACCGGGTTCACAGGCGGGTGTTCTCCACGAGGCCGCTCCGGCCGGGCCCGAGCCTGGACGCCGACCAGTGCTACGACGCCGTCCCCTGACCCGAACTTCCGCGTCTCAGTGGAAGGGTGCACTTCTCTTGCAATAGGTGCCCGCCGTCATCTCAGCCGGTCCGTCACAAAGGTCTGATTTCAAGATCATCGTTGCATGACTGACCCGAGAATGACGTGCAGGTGGAACGCGACTGCATCCGGGCGTAGCCCGGATGAGCCATCCCGTGACGGGTTTCCGCGGTTTCAGGTGTCAGGCGACGGGGTCGAGAACGACGGTGTGGCCGAGGCGTTCGAGCTGGGCGACGAGGCGGCGTGCGTGCGCTTCGTTG
>JANXWJ010000128.1 GCA_025351185.1 Candidatus Nanopelagicales bacterium | reverse complement strand
CACCGACAAACGATCCGACGTTACTTTGAATCAATCCGACCACAGCAAGGTGAAGAATCGTCATCACAAAAGGCGGAATGATCTGACCAATGCGGCAAACGCGTTGTCAATCGGGCAAACTGCATCAGACCACGCGGGCCGAGCACCTTGCCGAGTCGACCGACCTTGCCCATGAGGTCCGGCGTCGACACGGCGGCGTCGAAGTCGGTCCAGCCTGCGGCAACCTTGTCGATGAGCTCGTCGCCACCGACGATGTCGGCGCCCGCGGCGCGTGCCTCGTCCGCCTTCTCACCGTTGGCGAAGACCAGGACGCGCGCGGTCTTGCCGGTGCCGTGCGGGAGGTTGACCGTGCCACGGACCATCTGGTCGGCCTTGCGGGGGTCGACGCCGAGGCGGAAGGCGACCTCGACGGTCGCGTCGAACTTGGCGGGGTCGCTGGACTTGGCCAGCCGGACCGCCTGGAGAGGGGTGTAGAGGGCGTCCTGGTTGATCTGCTCGGCGCCCTTGTCGTAGGCCTTGCTGCGCTTCATCGCTGCTCCTCGAACTGGTGCGTCCAGCGGTGCCGGCCCCGAAGGAATCGGTCTCGCGGTGGACGGAGTGGAGTCGTGGTCCATCGGGCCGCGCTCGGCCCTGCCACGTCGTGCTGGTGTCGTGCGGATGGAACGGGTGGTGCGGGTGGCTCCGGGTCAGTCGGCGATCGCGACGCCCATCGAGCGCGCGGTGCCCTCGATGATCGACATGGCGTTCTCGACGTCGTTGGCGTTGAGATCGGCCATCTTGGTCTCGGCGATCTCGCGGACCTGGGCCTTGGTGATCGAGGCGACCTTCGTGGTGCGCGGGTTCGCGGCGCCCTTGTCGACGCCGGCAGCCTTGAGGATGAGCCTCGCAGCGGGCGGGGTCTTGAGGATGAACGTGAACGAGCGGTCCTCATAGACCGTGATCTCGACCGGGACGACCTGGCCGCGCTGCGACTCGGTCGCGGCGTTGTAGGCCTTGCAGAACTCCATGATGTTGACGCCGTGCTGACCCAGCGCGGGGCCGACCGGCGGCGCGGGGTTGGCGGCGCCGGCCTGGATCTGGAGCTTGATCAGGCCTGCGACCTTCTTCTTGGGAGGCATTCTGGTCCTTGCGTCGGTGGTGGTGCGCGCTCCGCCGCCCGGGGGCGGCGACGTACGCCTTAGCTGCGGAGAGAGCTAGTTCTTCTGGATCTGGTTGAAGCCGAGCTCGACCGGAGTCTCGCGGCCGAAGATCTCGACCAGTCCGGTGACCTTCTGACCGTCCACGTTGATCTCGGAGACCGTGGCATGGAGGGTGGCGAAGGGACCATCGATGACGGTGACGGAGTCACCGATCGAGAAGTCGACGACGGTGACCTCACCGGCAGGAGTCGAGGCGCCGGGCTTCTTCTCCGGGACCGGGGCGAGGATCGAGACGACCTCGTCCAGGCTCAGCGGCGCGGGCTGGTGCCCGTGACCGACGAAGCCGGTGACGCCCGGCGTGTGCCGGACCGTGCCCCAGGAGGCGTCCGTGAGGTCCATGCGGACCAGGACGTAACCTGGGAACTTGTTGCGCCGCACCAGCTTGCGCTGGCCGTTCTTGATCTCGGTGACCTCTTCCATGGGGACCTCGACCTGGAAGATGAGGTCTTCCATGTTGAGGGAGCCGATCCGGCTCTCGAGGTTGGTCTTGAGCTTGTTCTCATAGCCGGCGTAGGAGTGCACGACGTACCAGTCACCGAGCTCGGTGCGCATCCGCTCGTGGAAGGCCTCGACCGGGTCGAGGTCCTCGTCTGTGACGTCGAGGTCCTCGTCTGTGACGTCGACGTCGACGTCGACGTCCGCCGGAGCGCTCTCGGCCTCAGCCGCAGGCTCGTCCGTGGCGGCAGCGTCGGCCTCGACGGTGTCTTGGGCGCCAGCGTCAGCGTCGTCGACGACGGCGCCAGCGGGCGCCTCGGACTCGACGGCCTCGGACGCCACGGCCTCGGTGTCGTCGGTCTGGGGGTCGTCAGCCTCGACGGCGTCGGTCGCGTACGTGTCGGACACGGTGCTCCTCGGTCTGGGTGGTGCGGTCGAACGGGTGGGCGTACGGCGCGGCTCCTTCAGGAGCCGAACACCTTGAGCACACCCTTGGCGAAGATCAGGTCCAGGATGGCCACGATGGTCGCGACCACGGCCACGAACACGATCACCACCCAGGTGTAGGTGATGAGCTCCTTGCGCGTGGGCCAGACGACCTTGCGCAGCTCAGCGATCACCTGGCGGTAGAACAAGGCGAGCCGGGCTCCGAGGCCCGGACGCTCGTCCGTCCCGGTGCCCCGCGGGCGGTCGCGGTCGGGCACCTCGGTGCCGACGATGTCGCTCACGCGTCCTCGCTCACGTCGGCCTCGCCCGGAGGCAAGGCGTCGATCGGTCGACCGGGTGGTCGACCGATGGTGCCGGACCCTGGTCCGAGGACCAGGGAAGCGCAGGGCCGGAGGGACTTGAACCCCCAACCGCCGGTTTTGGAGACCGGTGCTCTACCAGTTGAGCTACGACCCTTCGGGGCGTTCCTCCGCGGTCGCGGAGCCCGACGTGCGGGCATGCTTGCGCAGGGGTGGACGTCCACCAGGAGGCCTGAGCATACGGGACGCAGCGGGCCCGGCCCAAACCCACGGCACGGCACTCGGACGCTGGCGCCGCCGGAACCCGTGCGACATGAGCCCGGGCCCATGCGAGAGGATGGACGACATGACTGAGCAGGCACCCGCGACCGCGCTCCATGGCCGCGTCTCCCACCGCATCGGGTCCATCGCGGAGTCGGCCACCTTGGCCGTCGACGCGAAGGCCAAGGCCCTCAAGGCTGCCGGGAGGCCCGTGATCGGGTTCGGCGCCGGGGAGCCCGACTTTGCGACTCCGGACTACATCGTCGAGGCCGCCGTCGCCGCCTGCCGCGACCCGAAGTGGCACCGATACACCCCCGCCGGCGGTCTCCCGGAGCTCAAGGAGGCCATCGCGGCCAAGACGCTGCGCGACTCCGGCTATGCCGTGTCCGCTGCCCAGGTGCTCGTGACCAACGGCGGTAAGCAGGCGCTCTACAACACCTTCGCCGCGCTGCTCGACCCGGGCGACGAGGCGCTGCTGCCGGCGCCGTACTGGACGACCTATCCGGAGTCGATCCGGCTGGCGGGCGGGGTCCCGGTCGAGATCGTGACGGACGAGACGAGCGGCTACCGCGTCTCGATCGACCAGCTCGAGGCCGCGCTCACCCCGCGGACCAAGCTCCTGGTCTTCGTGTCGCCCTCCAACCCGACCGGTGCGGTCTACTCCCCGGCCGACGTCGCGGCGATCGGCCGCTGGGCGCTCGAGAAGGGGATCTGGGTCGTCACCGACGAGATCTATGAGCACCTGGTCTACGGCGACGCTCAGTTCGCCTCGATGCCCACCCTCGTCCCCGAGATCGCCGACCGCTGCGTCGTCGTCAACGGTGTCGCCAAGACCTACGCCATGACCGGGTGGCGCGTGGGATGGCTCATCGGCCCGAAGGACGTCGTCACGGCCACGGCCAATCTCCAGTCGCACGCGACGTCGAACGTCGCGAACGTCTCCCAGGTCGCGGCCCTCGCGGCCGTGTCGGGCGACCTCACGGCGGTCACGGCGATGCGCTCGGCATTCGACCGTCGACGCGTGACGATCACCGGGCTCCTCGACGCGATCGATGGCATCACCTGCCCGCTGCCGGAGGGCGCGTTCTACGTCTATCCCTCGGTGAAGGGCGTGCTCGGGCGCACGATTCGGGGGAAGGTGCCGACGACGTCGGCAGAGCTCGCTGCACTCATCCTCGACGAGGCTGAGGTCGCGGTCGTGCCGGGCGAGGCCTTCGGCACGCCGGGCTACCTGCGCCTGTCCTACGCCCTGGGCGACGACGACCTGGTCGAGGGTGCGACCCGCATCGCGAACCTCCTCGGCGAGGCGTGACGCCACCTGTGTGACCTGACCCGGCCGGACCAGGCCCGGATGACAGCCACAAGTACGAGGAAGGCCCCGACCATCGGTCGGGGCCTTCCTCGTCGTCGGTCAGATACCGAGAACCTTGGCCTTCATGGCCGCGAACTCAGCGTCGTCGATCAGTCCCTGCTCCTTGAGCGCGGCCAGCTTCTGCAGCTCGGCCGTCATGTCGACGACGGGGGCTGTGGCTGCCGCCGGTGCCGCCTGCTGGGCCGCCACCTGGGCCTGCAGCGCCGCGATCTCCTGCTGCTGCTGAGCGGCCTGCTGCTGTGCCGCCTGTACCGCAAGGGCCTCCTGGACCGCCGCGTCGACCTGTGCCTGCTGCTGATCTGCGGCGGCCTGCGCGTTGGCGGCCTGTCCCTGCGCTGCCGTCTGCTGCTTGCTGGCTGAGCTCTTCTGCATGCTCCCGCTCACAGCGTTCGCCGTACCAACAACAACTGCCGTGCGGGCCATCGATCCGAGCAGTGAAGGTCGTCCCATCCGTCGCATCTTCTGCCTTCCTTCGTGATCTGGGGTGTGGTCCCGGCGGTGCACCGGGGGCTCGCGGCGGCGCCGCGTGCGAGGTCAGGCGTCGGCGGAGTCCAGGACAGCCTGGACGTCCTCTGCGGCGATGCGCTCGAAGGCGACGAGTGTTCCGCCGTTGTTGCGGATGGCCTGGCTCGCGCGGATGAGCCAGGTGTTCTCCCAGGCGAACATCGCGATGGCCGAGCTGTTGGGCATCGACTCGATCGCAGCGGCGGCATCGTCCTCGGACAGCAGACCGGGGATGTCGCCCTTGATGGCGATGAGGTCCGGGATGCCGTCACCGTCGACGTCTGTGACCTCGAAGAGTGTGGTCTCACCGTTCTCGTCCTTGTTGACGAGCACGATGTCGAGCACGCGGACGATGCCCTGCGCGACGAGGTCGGCGATGGCACCGGCGACCGATCCGTCGAACTTCGGCTCGTCGAACGCGATCACGGCAACGTCGACCGGGCCGACAGGGCGTACGACGTCTGACATAGATCCTCCAGAGAGCGCCCGCCCCCTGCGGACGGCGCGACAAGGACGAACCTAACGCCCCATAACATCGTCGGTCACGGCGATCCTGAGGTTGCCTCCAGAGCGCAGCCCACCAGGGTCGGTTCCACCTCGAGGTCGACGCCGAAAACAGTGCTCACGCGATCGCGGACCGTCCTGGCCAGCTCCACGACATCCGCCGCCGACGCTCCCCCGCGGTTGGTCAGTGCCAGGGTGTGCTTGGCCGAGACCGCGGCGAGACCGGACCCGGAGGTCTGCCCGCGAACGACGCCCGAGTGCTCGATGAGCCAGGCCGCGCTGGTCTTGACCCGGCCGTCGCCAGTGTCGTAGCGGGGCGCCTCCGCAGGCAGCAGCGCCGCCACCACGGGTGTGAGGATCGGGTTGGTGAAGAAGGACCCGACGCTCCAGGTGTCGTGGTCCGCGTCATCGAGCACCATGCCCTTGGCCGCGCGGAGGGCCAGGACTGCCGCGCGCACCTCGTCGAGACCGGCGCGACCCTGCTCCGGCACGTCGAGCCGTCGGGCGAGCTCGCCGTAACGGAGCGGACCGGAGATGGGTGAGAGGCGCAGCTGGAGCGTCACGTCGAGGATGAGAAAGCGGCCGGGCTCGCGCTTGAACCGGCTGGTGCGGTAGGCGAATGCAGCGTCGGTGTGCGCGAAGGTCCGCTGGACACCGTCGACCCGGTCCCAGGTACGCACCCGAGCCACGACGTCGGCGATCTCCTGACCGTAGGCCCCGACGTTCTGGATCGGGGTCGCACCCACCGACCCGGGGATCCCGGACAACGCCTCGATGCCGGCCCAGCGCTCCGCCACGGCGCGCGCGACGAGGGAGTCCCAGGGCTCGCCCGCCGCAGCCGTCACCCAGGCTCCGCCGCACGAGTCGGCCTCGGTGGTCACGCCACGGGTCCGCACCAGCACGACCGTGCCGGGATAGCCGCCGTCGCCGACCACCAGATTGCTGCCCCCGGCGACCACGAGGGCTGGGATGCCGCTCGCGTCTGCTGCTCGGACTGCCTCCACGAGGGTGGTCTCGTCGTCGGCCACGACGACCTCACGAGCCGGCCCTCCGACGCGCAGCGTCGTGAGGTCGGTGAGCGTGGGGGTCTCGGTCACGACGTGCAGCCTAGATGTCGTCGCGCTCAGGCCAGACGGACGACGGCCTGGGCCTTGCCGAGCACGGTGGAGCCGGCGAACGTCGCGGTGAGGTCGACGCGCACGGTGCCGTCGTCACGCTTCTCCGCCACCTTCCCGGAGATCTCCACCGTGGCGCCGGCGTCGTCGTCGGGGACGACGACCGGCCGCGTGAATCGGACGCCGTACTCCAGGAGAGCTCCGGGGTCACCGACCCAGTCGGTCACGACGCGACCGGCGGTCGCCATCGTGAGCATGCCGTGGGCGATGACGTCGGGGAGACCGACCGACTGGGCGAACCGTTGGTTCCAGTGGATCGGGTTGAAGTCTCCCGAGGCACCGGCATAGCGCACGAGGTTCACGCGCTCAATGTCGACCGACAGGGAGGGCAGCTCGGTGCCCACCTCGACGTCGACCCAGGCGACGGACGCTGTCATGAGGACTCCTCTGCGGTGCCCCGGGCGACAGTCGTCGTCCAGGTCGTGACGATGTGCTCGCCCTCGACCGTGCTGACGTCGCCACGGGTCGTCAGGATGTCGTTGCCCGCGGCCTCGCGGATGTTCTCGATCGTCGTGACGCAGACGAGGTCGTCGCCAGCCGTGATGGGCCGGTCATAGGCGAACCGTTGCTCGCCATGGACGACCCGGGAGTAGTCGAGCCCGAGTCCGGGGTCGTGCACCGCGGCCGAGCTGGCGCGGAAGGAGATCATGAAGGCGAAGGTCGGAGGGGCGATGACATCGCCGTGGCCCAGCGCCCTGGCAGCAGCGACGTCGTGATAGGCCGGGTTCTCGTCGCCGATGGCGGAGGCGAACTCACGCACCTTCTCCCGTCCGACGGAGTAGGGGGCGCTGGCGGGGTAGACCTTGCCGATGAAGTCCTTGTTCAGCGCCATGTCACATGCCGCCGATCTGGCCGCCGGTGACAGGAAGAGTCACTCCGGAGATGTAGTCGGCGTCGCTGGAGACCAGGAACGCGTGGACGTTGGCGATGTCCTCGGGGATGCCGAGTCGCCCCAGCGCGATGAGCATCAGCGAGAGCTGTCGGGTCTGCTCGGGGATGCCGTAGGTGTCGCCCTCGGTCTTCGCCTGGGTCAGTCGGGTCTCGATGAAGCCCGGCGCGACGGCGTTGACGTTGATCCCGAACGGTCCGAGCTCCCTGGCCAGGGTCTTGGTGACCGCAATGATGGCGCCCTTGGCTGCGGTGTAGTTGAACTGGCCGGGGTTGCCCATGAGAGCCGCGACGGACGAGGTGAAGACGATCTTGCGGTGGTAGGCGGGCATCCCCGTCGCCGCGATCTCGGCCTTGGCTACCTCGCGCATGTGCGGCATCGCGGCCAGGGTCGTGTGGTAGGCCGTCTTGAGGTTGGTGTCGACGACGAAGTCGAAGAGCTCGTCGGTCATCCCGTGGAACATCTTGTCGCGTGTGGTGCCCGCATTGTTGATGACGATGTCGAGCTTGCCGAAGGTCTCGACCGCAGCGCGGGTGAGGCCGTGCGCCTGCTCGAGGTCGATGGTGTCGGCGATGTGCACGAGGGCTCGGCCGCCCTGGGCCACGACCAGAGCCGCGGTCTCGGCCGCCGGCTCCGGGTCGATGTCGTTGATGACGACGGCCGCCCCGTCACGCGCCAGCCGCAGGGCGGTGGCCCGCCCGATCCCCCGGCCGGAGCCGGTGACGATCGCCACCCGGTCATCGAGTCGTCCCACGGCTGCTCTCCCGTCGCCCGCCGACAGCACCGGACCGCGCTGTCGTCCGGACGCGACCCTAGGGGACGCCTGGCCCGAGCGCAGCGAGCCGGGACGTCTCCGCGACCCGGCCGGGCTGCCCGGAACGCCAGAACGACCGCCCCGAGGGGACGGCCGTTCTGAGGAGTCGACGGGCCCAGGGGGCCACCCGGCTAGCGGGTCTCCTTGTGCACGGTGTGCAGGTTGCAGGTGGGGCAGTGCTTCTTCATCTCCAGGCGATCCGGGTCGTTGCGCCGGTTCTTCTTGGTGATGTAGTTGCGGTTCTTGCACTCCTGGCAGGCCAGGGTGATCTTCGGGCGGACGTCGCTCTTGGCCACGGGAGTGCCTTTCCTAGCGTGGTGAACTTCGAGGTAGTGCGGGTGGTAGCGGAGGCCGGACTTGAACCGGCGACACAGCGATTATGAGCCGCTTGCTCTGCCAGGCTGAGCTACTCCGCCGAGAGGGACGGCCTTCGTCGAGGTAGACGAGTGCCGCATAACCGAGCCCCCTTACGGAATCGAACCGTAGACCTTCTCCTTACCATGGAGACGCTCTGCCGACTGAGCTAAGGGGGCGTAGAGCCAGAGCAGAGTACCCAACTCCTGGCCTGTTCTCCAAAACGGCGTGATCGCCACCCCTCCGTGCGGCCCGTCGCCTTCGGCTGCGGGCGACCGGCGCTCGACCGGGCCTCGTCCTCGGCGTGCGTGCGCGCACTTCAGTGTGGACGCAGACTGGACCCCATGACTCGCTGGACCGCTGACCATATTCCCGACCTGACCGGACGCCACGCGGTGGTCACCGGCGCCAACTCCGGGCTGGGGCTCGTGACCGCGCTCGAGCTCGCCCGCCATGGTGCCGCTGTGACGATGGCGGTGCGAGACCACGTCAAGGGCGAGGCGGCCCGCCGCCAGCTGACGGAGGCGCTGGCGGCCACTCCGACGGCCGGCACCCTGGAGCTGGCGGCCCTCGACCTCGCGAGCCTGGACTCGGTCGAGGCGTTCGCGGCCGCTCAGGTGTCGTCCGGCCGACGCCTGGACCTGCTCGTCAACAACGCCGGCGTGATGGCCATCCCGAGGCGTGAGACCGCCGACGGCTTCGAGATGCAGCTCGGCACCAACCACCTGGGACACATGGCCCTCACGCTGCGCCTGCTTCCAGCCCTGGTCCGGACGGGTACGGCTGAGGGCACGACGCGTGTGGTCACGGTCTCCAGCGGCGCCCACCGGTTCGGGAAGATCAACCTGGACGACCTCATGGGCGAGCGCAGCTATCGCGCCTGGGGTGCCTACGGGCAGAGCAAGCTGGCCAACCTGCTCTTCGCGTTCGAGCTGCAGCGCCGCCTGGACGCAGCCCAGCTGCCCGTCGCGTCGTACGCCGCCCACCCCGGCTTCGCCGCCACCAACCTGCAGTCGGTCGCTCCGACGATGAAGGGCAGCCGCATCGGCACCCGGATGGCTGCCTGGGGCAACACCCTGCTGGCCCAGCCTGCGGAGATGGGTGCCCTGCCGAGCCTGTATGCCGCGACGATGCCCGGGCTGCCGCCGGCGGCGTACATCGGCCCGGACGGCTTCATGGAGCAGCGTGGCTATCCGCGGCTGGTGTCGGCGATCTCGGCTGCCTACGACGGGTCGCTGGCCTCGGCGCTGTGGTTGCGCAGCGAGGAGCTCATCGGGGTCCGCTTCGCTGACGAGGTCCCTGCCGCCTGACCCGGCCGGGTGCCTGGACAGCCGCGGGGACGCGCGCCCGGGAGCCGGACACACCAGAGGCCCCCGCCCTGGTGGTCGCGGGCC
>JANXWJ010000068.1 GCA_025351185.1 Candidatus Nanopelagicales bacterium | reverse complement strand
CTCTTCGCGGCCCTGCTCGCGACCTATCCCCACGCCCGCCATGGTCAGCGGGAAGAGGGTCAGCGCCACCAGCACCGTCGGCAGTCCGTCGAGGCGAAGCGCAACGACAGCCATCGGCACCACCGCCAGACCCACCAGAGTCACGACTGCCCCGGTCACGAGCGCCAAGCGAGCGAGTGCCGCGCCGTCTGCACCCGGCTCGTTCGTGGCGACGCGGCGCGCTGCGACGGTCTGCACCGCCAACGGGACGACGGCACCGATGACCAGGAGACCCATGAGGGTGCTCAGCTCGCCGAACGTTGCGGGACCGAGCAGCCGGGCACCGAGCACCGAGAGGGTGTAGCCAAGGACCTGGCCGACCGCGATGCCCGCCGCGACCACCATGCCGGAGCCCAGCAGCCCCGAACGAGCGGTCGGTGGACCACTCCGGTCGATGTCGGTCACGGTGTCGCCTCGCGGTTGATCGGAGCCCACGGGTGGGTCGGTCCGGGCTAGCCCGGGACCGACCCGTCACGATAGGCCCGGTCGCGCCAGCGCGGGGCGTCCCTGCAGGCGAGGAGCTTCGGTGAGCGGCGTGTCGGGCGAGAGGTCCAAGGACCGCCTTGTCGTTATTGCGCTCGCCGCCGTCGTCGTCGTCGTGCTCGGTCCAGCACTGCGCCCCGGGTATGCGCTCGTGGGCGACCAGGTGTTCGTGCCGGACCAGTCGCTGCTTCCTTGGATGGTGGGACTCGGTGGCGGGCTCCCGCGAGCAGTTCCGCAAGACGCTGTCGTGTCGTTGCTGACCGGGCCGGTGCCCGGGTGGATCTGGGAGAAGCTGGCGCTCGTCGCTGCCCTAGCCGTCCTCGGGCTCGGCGTCGCGCGGCTGGTGCGTCCTGCGGGACGACGGGCCGCCGTCGTAGGTGCTGTGGTCGCCGTGTGGTCGCCGTATGTCGGGGAGCGGCTCCTTCTCGGTCACTGGAGCCTGCTGCTCGCTGTCGCGATGCTCCCGTGGGCGCTGATCCACGCCGACGCCGCGCGCGCCGGATCCAGACGGGCCGTACTGCATTGGCTGCTCGTGCTGGGTGTCGCTTCACTCACGGTCTCCGGCGGCCTCTTGGTGCTCGCCCTGACGATCCCTTTGCTGCTGCTCTCCGGTCTCCTCGACCGACGGTCCCGGGCGCTCGCGCTCGCCGGCGGGGTTGTCCTGCAGCTGCCGTGGCTCGTGCCTGCGCTGCTCCATCCAACCACCGGTGCTGCCACCGGCGCCGACGTGTTTGCCCTTCGGCCAGAAGGCCCGTGGGGAGCCCTCGCTACGGCTTTGGGCACTGGAGGCGCGTGGAACGCCGACGCCGTCCCGGGGTCACGAGCCACCCTCCTCGGACCGCTCGTCACGATGGCCCTGGTCATACTCGCCCTGCTCGGCAGGCGAAGTGTCGTCGATGTCCTCGGTCGACCTGTCGCGAGAGTCCTGGTGCTCGGCGCGACGGTGGGGCTCATCGTCGCCGTGTGCGGTGCCTGGTCGGTGACTGAGGGACTCACGCGTTGGTGGGTGCAGTCGGTGCCGGGCGGCGGTCTTGTCCGCGACGGACAGAAGTGGCTCGCGCCCTGGTTGATCCTGCTCGCGGTCGCCGCCGCCCTGGGGGCCGTTCGGGTGTCACGTTGGGCTGCCCGGCGCACTGCGGACGTCCTCGTCGGTTCGGTGCTGATCGCAGCCGCAGTCGCGCTCCCTCTGCTCGGAACGCCTGACCTGGTCTGGGGCGCCACCGGGCACCTCGAGTCCGTCGAATATCCCGATGACTGGGCAGCGGCCCGTTCGTTGCTCGCCTCGGACCCGGCGCCCGGCGACGTCGTCGCCCTACCATGGTCGACGTTCCGCCGGTTCGACTGGAACGTCGGGCGCACGGTGCTGGATCCGGCGCCTCGTGCGATGCCGCGGACCGTGGTCGTGTCCGACTCACTCGTCGTACGCCGTGGCGATGTCCTCGTCACGGTGCCGGGGGACGATCCCAGGTCGCAACAGATCGGTCACGCGCTCGAGTCGGGACAAGATCTTGCACCCGTGCTGCGCGACGCCGGAATCGGCTGGATCCTGGTCGAGCACACCGGCCCGGCGCCGACCTTGCCGTCATCGGCAGTCAATGTGTTCCAGGGCCGTGACCTGGCGCTCTACCGCCTTACGTCGCCTGAGCCGGCGCCTATGCCCGCAGGGGGCGCCGCCGTCGTTGGTGCCAACGCGGCGGCGGCGCTGGTGCTGCTCGGCTCGGCCCTCACACTCGGCGCTGGAAGCGTGCGTCGGCGCTTCGACTCGAGTCGCGAGGATGCGGCGCCGGAGGCTACCGGCTGGTAGTGTTCGGCCAACAGGTCGTCGAGAAGGGATCGCCCATGTCGGGTCTCATTGCCGGGATTATCGCTGCAATCGTCGGCGGCCTGCTTGCTGTCGGTGGTGGAGTGGCCCTCGTGAGCAGCCAGGGTGGCGGAAGCTTCCCGACGCAGAACACCGGTTCGATCACGGTCTATGGACAGAACTGACAGACAGCGCGCGGCCGCACGGTTGCGCACAACTCGTCGAACGAGGTCGTCACCC
>JANXWJ010000052.1 GCA_025351185.1 Candidatus Nanopelagicales bacterium | reverse complement strand
TGACCCTGTTCGCCGACGACGGCCGCATCGAGGCGCTGGCGGCCTACACCGACCGTCTCGACGAGCTCGCCGCAGTCTTCGCCGACGCGAGTGCTGGTGACGGTGAGCTGCTCGACCGTCGCCCGGCACCAGACGCCTGGTCGGTCGCCGAGGTCGTGCATCACCTCGCGGACGCCGAGCTGCACCAGTCGGTGCGGCTGCGCAGCATGCTCACCGACGAGGCCCCGGTGTGGCCTCAGTGGGACGCGGAGGTCTTCGCCGCATCCCTCGGCTACGACTCGCGCCCGGCCGCCGACGCACTGACCCTCGTGCTCGCGATCCGCAACATCAACATCCGGCTCCTGGCGTCGATGCCGGTCGACCAGTGGCGTCGTACGGCGACGCACCCGACCGAGGGCGAGCTCGACGTCGCCGGCTGGGTCCGCATCGCCAACGACCATCTTGCCGCGCATGTCCTGCAGGCTCGCCGGGCCGTGATCGGCATGACCTGACACCTTCTGGGCTCGGGGCGCCGAGAGGGTCTCGGCTCGCGAACCGGCTGGTGTGATGCGCCAGACAGGTGGACTCGCGGGTCGGACGGCGAGCACCGATGCTCCACGTCATACTTCGTGCATGCAGCAGGAAGAGGCAGAACTCGTCGTGGCGGCCCTCCAGCAACGTCGGGTGTTCGCCCATCTCTATCGCGGCGGTGTCAACCGCTTCGGTGTCCGGATCGTGCTCTCGGACGGCCGCGAGGCCCTCTGGGACGTCGACGGAGCGGCGGGCCTCGAGGCGCAGGTCATGGCCGACGGCGTGCTGGTCGGTTTCGTCCCCAAGATCGAGGGTTCCCAGGGTTGGTCGGTCGAGCAGACCGTCGAGGCGATCGCAGCCGCGACCTACACCTGATCCACGACGCAGCGCAGGCTGTCCCCAGGCCGACGTCGTCGGCGCGTCGTCCCCAGGTGCGCGGCATCGGGGGGCTGCTGACGGGGTGGTGACGACGAGCGTCACGGCATGACCTCAGCGCCCTCTGCCAGCCAGCCGCGAACCCCTCGCCTCGTCGTCCGTGGACCCGACATGATGCCGGCGATCGTGCCGCACCTCGTGGGGTTCCACCCCGAGCGGTCCGTCGTCGCCGTCGGGCTCGGCCCGGACGGTCGCACGGTGGGTGTCACCATGCGCGTCGACATACCCATGCCCGGGGACCGCACCGCGCAGCTCACGCGCGACATGTGGACGCCGTGCATCGGCGCGCTGACCTCCGTCGCCGCGCACGACGTGATCCTGCTCCTGTACCCGCATGCGGCGGATGACCCGTGGCGCGACGACGACCTCGCGCGCGACCTCCCGGACCGTGACCTGCTGGCCGAGATCGCCGCCCTGCTCGAGGACGCGGGGATGAACCCGCTCGACGCCCTGTGCGTCGTGGGGGAGCGCTGGCGCTCCTACTGGTGCGCCGACCCTCGATGCTGTCCGACCACAGGTCGCACCGTCGACCCGGAGGAGGCGATGAGGGCGCGGTTGCTGTTCGTCCAGCACGGCAGCGCGCCGCTCGCCTCGCGCACGGACCTCGTCGCCAGCCTGGAGCCGCGGCCCGACACCGACCCGCTCCGCGTGCGCGTCCATGCCTTGCGAGCCTCCGCGCCGCCGGTGGTCGCAGACCTCGTCTCCGAGATCGGCGCCTACGTCGCGGCGATCAGTCGATGGGGCGATGACCCCAGCGACGCCGTCGGGCTGGAGGGGCTGGCCGCCCGTGCATTCGGCTTCTGCGAGGTGATCCCGTCGCGCGACCTGCTCCTCCGCGCGCTGACCGTCGGCGGTGATCGCGACCTGCTGCTGCCGACGAGGGCGGTGCTCAGCGAGGCGGTCCGCTGTGCGGACCTCACGTCCGTGGCTCCGCTCGCCACGGTTCTCGCCGTCTGTGCCTGGGTCAGCGGAGCAGGTGCCGCCGCGCGCGTGGCTCTCGATCGCGCCGTCGAGGTCGAGCCGGCCTACTCCCTCGCCGGGCTGGTGACCGCCGCCCTCGACGCAGGCACGCCGCCGTGGACCTGGTCGGCGATGATGGCTGACCTTTCGGTCGAGGAGATCCTCGAGGCCGGCTGGGTCACGACCCCGCGGCCGGTGTCTCCAGAGGTCGCTGCAGCCTTCGCCGAGCTCGGGGTGGCAAGCCTCGATGAGATCGCCGAGCTCGTCGTCGACGACGCCGACTTCGCCGAGCGGCACGACGATGGGCAGGACGACTACGCGAGCGATTCCGATAACGATTCTGAAGACGATTCCGAAGACGAATCCGATGCCGGTGGGGGTGGCGCAGAGCCTGGCGCACTGTGACGTCGGGGTCGGAGGTGCCCGGTGAGGGCGGAGAGGCGCGTGTGGGTGACGCTCCCTCCACGCGCGCTCATGGTTTCTGGCGGCGCGCCGAAACCCGTGCTTACCGTCGAGATATGCCTCGTCGTCCTCGCACCGTCGCCACGTTGGCGGCCTTCGTTTTCCTGACCCTGCTCGCCCCCGCCGCATCCGCGTCGGTCGCCGCGTCGTCCCGTGCCGCGACCGTTGCCGTCAGCGCGACCGGCTCGTCCGGCACGTCCGGCTCGTCCACCTCGGCGTCGCCAGCCGCGGCGTCCGCCCCGACCGCGACGTTCGCCGCCACGGTGCTGCCTACCGGCGTTGTGGTCTCGCCGGACCCTGCCCACGACCTCTACACCGGCACCGGTGGGCTCGTGATCCCCGCGCTGCACTGGAACGGTGCACCGGGTGACCGCGGGCGGGTCGCGTCGTGCACCGACTGTCAGTGGCGGGTGTCGCAGCTGTGCACGAAGGCCGACCTGTCAGCCGGCAAGTGCAAGATCCTGCACGTCGGCTGCCCTGTCGACACCATTCCGGTCCGGATCTGGCTCTCGCACGGCGACGGAGTGTGGGAGGTGGTCGGTGAGACCTGTCAGGGGCCGCGTCCGCCGCAGACGATCGATCAGGTCGGCGCCCAGGTGCACGACCTCGCTCAGGCGGCACTGCCCGCGCTGCGTGCCGCAGTACAACCAGCGAACGGTGTGCTCGTCGGTCTCCCGGCCGTCTTCCGCACCGGTCAGCCGGCGTCGGGCATCATCGGCGCCGACCTCTCGGTGATCGGCCTCGACGTCTCCCTCGACTCGCGGGTGCGCTGGCACTGGGTCTACGGCGACGGTGCGAGCGTCTGGACCGTGAAGCCGGGCGGCGCCTGGCCCGACACCTCCGTGAGCCACGTCTATCGGCATGCGGCGACCGCCCGTGCCAGTGTCGAGGCGGTGTGGCGGGCGCAGTACGTGGTCGAGGGACTTGGCCCCTTCACCGTGCCGGGACCGCTGCTGGTGCAGTCGCAGCAGCTGACCGTCGTCGTCCGCGCCGCGCACGCGCACCTCGTGAAGTGACTGAGCGGACTGGTCAGCGGGGTGCGGGAGCAGGCGCTCCGAGCAGGCTGCCACGACCGTAGGTCGCGCCAAGGGCCAGGGCGGTGTCGCGATCCGCGGCCGAGTCGACGCCGACCGCGAGCACCACGGCGCCGACGTCACGTGTGGTCTCGAGCAGGCGCGCGGTCGCCGGATCGGTGGGCACGCCGGGGGCGCTGACATCGACGTGCACGTAGGCCGGGCGCACCCGTGCCGCCAGCCGTTCGGCCTTGGTGGCTGACCGTGTACCGATCACGTCGGCATAGACGATCTGCCACCCCCAGCCCTGCATCTCCTCGACAGCTGCCAGCAGTCGAGGCTCGTCGTCGAAGGCGTCGGCATGCAGCTCGGCGCAGACGCTGAGCGCCCGACGGCCCCGCAGCACCGAGACGGCCAGGCGGGGAGGGCACGGGGTCCCGAACGTCTCGGGCTCGGGCGTCAGGTGCAGCTCTCCGGTGACGCCCGAGGTCAGCGCGAGGTCGAAGGTGTGCGCCCGGAAGGCCCAGTCGAGGCGTTCGACGAGACCGAGCTCGGCCGCCTGGGCGAGCAGGGAGAGCGTGTCCGCGATCACGGTTCCGGGTGCACCGCGACCGGTCGCCTTCCAGCCCAGCAGGCTCGAAGGATCGGTCGGTTCGGTGTCGAGCCGGTGGATCGGGGTGAAGTCCGGACCGAGGAGCGCGGGCTCGGCGATGAGTCGCTCGACGAGGGATCGGGTGCGCCGGGTCCGGTCAAGATCTGCGGAGAGTGCGTCACTGGGTCGGGACACGAGGGCACTCACCTCCAAAGTGTCGGCATCCGGGTCCGCGTCTTGAGCCGCCACACGGCTCCGGAGGCGCTAGGTTCGCGCTGCCGACGGTCGAGGGACCGCCGACCAGAGCTCGAGGAGGAGCGATGGGTGAGATCGGTAGCCCGATTGTCGTCGGGTACGTCGAGACCGCAGAGGGTCGAGCTGCCCTCGACCGAGCCATCGCCGAGGCGTCGCAGCGCGGCGCGCGCCTCATCGTGATCAACAGCCACAAGGGCGGCACGAGCCTCGACCGCGACACGGCGATGGAGCTCGACGAGAACCTGGACGAGGTCCACAGGATCCTGCACGACGCGGGGA
Organism: Candidatus Nanopelagicales bacterium; assembly: GCA_025351185.1. Classification (GTDB taxonomy): domain Bacteria; phylum Actinomycetota; class Actinomycetes; order S36-B12; family CAIYMF01; genus Longivirga. The sequence continues at coordinate 22,486 of JANXWJ010000052.1, read as the reverse complement.
TCGAGCACGAGGTGCGTCAGCTCGTCCGCGGCGTCGACCCGGCCGAGGACCTCGTGGCGGTCGCCGACGAGGTTGACGCCGACCTCATCGTGATCGGCCTGCGTCGGCGAAGTCCGGTCGGCAAGCTCATTCTGGGCAGCAACGCCCAGCAGGTGCTGCTCGAGGCGTCCTGCCCGGTCCTCGCGGTCAAGGCCTGACGGCCGCCCCCCGGCACTCACGCCCGGACCGACGTCCGGAGCACGGACGACGCAGCGGTGCACCCTGGGCGCGTTCGGGGTGTCGGGGATAGCGTGGCGAGGTGGCACGTACACCTGACGCACCCAGCTCGCTGACCCTGCCGACCCTGCACCTCTGCTTCGACCCCGAGGGTGATGCGCTGCTGGCACGCGACCCGTTCGCGCTGGTGGTCGGCATGCTGCTCGATCAGCAGATGCGGATGGAGAGTGCTTTCCTCGGTCCGTGGAAGCTGGCCCAGCGGATGGGCACCACCGACCGTCTCGACGTCGAGGCGATCGGTGCGTATGACCCCGAGGCGTTCGCGACGCTGGCCTCGACCCCGCCTGCGGTGCACCGCTTCCCCGGGTCGATGGCCGGGCGGATCCAGGGCGTCGCCCGCCACGTGGTCGTCGAGTACGCCGGGGATGCATCAGCCATCTGGCGCGCAGCGCCCACGGGTGACGCTCTGTATCAACGTCTCCTCGCCATCCCCGGCTATGGCGATCAGAAGTCGCGCATCCTGCTCGCGCTGCTGGGCAAGCAGTTCGGCGTGCGCCCGCGCGGCTGGCGCGAGTCCGCCGGGTCCTACGGCGACGAGGGCTCCACCCGATCTGTCGCGGATGTGGTCGATCCGGGAAGCCTGCAGGCCGTTCGTACGTTCAAGCAGGAGCAGAAGGCCGCACTCGCGCGCTAGTCGAGTCTGCCGGGACTTGTGACCACCCTGATGCTTCCCGGCGACGTTCTCCGACGACGTCGCGCGATCCGGTGCCGATAACTCCTTCGCGCGCTCGGTCACGACATCTGCCGCGCCGCACCCGCCCGAGTCGGTGGCACCCCCGGAGCCGTGTGACAATGGGGCTCGGTGAGCCCCTTGCGCACCGCTTCACCTTGCACGCCCAGGCACCCACTGGTGCGCGTATGCCCGTAGACGAGAGGTTCGTTCGTGCCGTCGAAGTCGACCCAGACCACCACGAAGACCGCAGCACCCGCCGCCAAGGCGTCCGCGAAGGCCGCACCCGCCACGACCGCGCCGGTGAAGTCCGCCCCGGCTGCCACGACCACCGCCGCCAAGTCCGCGGCCAAGCCCGCCGCGACGAAGGCTGCACCCGCCAAGGTCGCCGCGACCAAGACCGCTGCCAGCAAGGTTGCCCCGGCGAAGGCTGCGCCCGCCAAGACCGCCCCGGCGAAGGCTGCGCCCGCCAAGACCGCCCCGGTCAAGGCCGCACCCGCCAAGGCCGCTGCCACCAAGGCTGCTGGCAAGGCACCTGCCAAGACGGCAGCGACCGCGCCGACCAAGGGCGCGAAGGGCACCACCGCGGTTGGCGGTCCCGGCGTCGCCGTCGTCGAGGGTGATGACGGCGACCTGATCGCCGTCGCCGATGTCGCTGAGCCCGACCTCGCCGAGGCAGCGGTGCTCGAGGTGGAGCTCGAGGCCGAGCTCGCCGGGGACCTCGCTGAGGTCGTCGCCGACCCGGTCGCAGTCGTCAAGGACGGCGAGGCGAAGAACGGCGAGGCCAAGGACGGCGAGGCGAAGGACGGCGAGGCCAAGGACGGCGACGCGAAGGACGGCGACGACGCGAAGGACGGCGACGAGGAGTCCGAGACCTTCGTCATCTCCGACGTCGACGAGACCGACGAGCCCGTGCAGACCGTCACGGTCGCCGGCGCGACCGCCGACCCGGTCAAGGACTACCTCAAGCAGATCGGCAAGGTCCCGCTGCTCAACGCCGAGCAGGAGGTCGAGCTCGCCAAGCGCATCGAGGCCGGCCTGTTCGCCGAGGAGAAGCTCAACTCCGGGATGAAGCTGAGCACCACCGCACGCGGTGACCTCACCTGGATCGCCGAGGACGGCCGTCGCGCCAAGAACCACCTGCTCGAGGCCAACCTGCGCCTCGTCGTGTCCCTCGCCAAGCGCTACACCGGTCGCGGCATGCTGTTCCTCGACCTCATCCAGGAGGGCAACCTCGGTCTGATCCGCGCGGTCGAGAAGTTCGACTACACGAAGGGCTACAAGTTCTCGACCTACGCGACGTGGTGGATCCGTCAGGCCATTACCCGCGCGATGGCCGACCAGGCCCGCACCATCCGTATCCCGGTGCACATGGTCGAGGTCATCAACAAGCTCGCGCGCGTGCAGCGTCAGATGCTCCAGGACCTGGGCCGTGAGCCCACCCCGGAGGAGCTGGCCAAGGAGCTCGACATGACGCCCGAGAAGGTCGTCGAGGTCCAGAAGTACGGCCGCGAGCCGATCTCGTTGCACACCCCGCTCGGCGAGGACGGCGACAGCGAGTTCGGCGACCTGATCGAGGACTCCGAGGCGATCGTCCCGGCCGACGCCGTGTCGTTCACGCTGCTGCAGGAGCAGCTCGACTCGGTGCTCGACACCCTGTCCGAGCGCGAGGCCGGCGTGGTCAAGATGCGCTTCGGCCTCACCGACGGTCAGCCCAAGACCCTCGACGAGATCGGCAAGGTCTACGGCGTGACCCGCGAGCGGATCCGCCAGATCGAGTCCAAGACGATGTCGAAGCTGCGCCACCCCAGCCGCAGCCAGGTGCTGCGCGACTACCTGGACTAGGTGCACCGTCTCGCTGCTTCACCGGTGTGCGAGGCACCACGTACGAAGAGCCCCGAGCTATGTGCTCCAGACGCGGCATACCGCGTCGACAGCACATAACTCGGGGCTCTTCGTCTCAGCCTCGGGGTCGCACCCGGGCACACCGCCGCAGCGACTCATCCGAGATGTGTAGTCAGCCGATGCTTGGGCGTGGTGTGACTACACACCTCAGAACTTCCGGCCGCTCGTCGTGCCGCAGCGACACGGAGGGAACCGCCACCCTCAGCAGAGCTCGGAGCGGAGAGCTCAGAACTCCGGTGGGTCAGCCGCGGCGTCGGCGGGGCCTGCGGTCGCGCACGGAGAGCACGGCGCCGTCACGGGCGACCACGACGCTCAGAGTCCCACGGCGCAGGCGCATCCGGCCGTTGCCGGCCGAGTCGGGCTCGAGCTCGTCGGGGTCGGCGATGACCAGGCGGATGTCGTCGTCGCTGACGCCGTCGGCTGCGGCTGCGGCCGCGGCACCCTTGGTCATCTGCAGCGGCGCAGGCGCGTCGGGATCGGCCAGGTCCGGGATGTTCTGCGGGTAGGCCTCGTAGGCCGCGACGTCGGCGGCAAACTCCGCGGCCGTCTCCTCGGCCGTGAGCTTGCGTACGGGCGGGCCCTGGAAGGGCAGATCGAACGCTGAGTTCATACGAATCCTTGCCATCAGCCGGCGGTCCCCGCGGTGCAGGCGGCCTCGATGGGGCGAGGGGCCATGTGCTGCACGGCAGGCCGGCCCACGATGTGGGCCTCCGGCGCTGGGACCACTGTACGGGTCGGTGGGGCGCTCCGTCGCAACTGAGCCGTACCGGGCGCGCCCGGAGGCTGCCAGAATCGGAGAATGAGCGGAGGGTGGGTATGACGGCCGTCGTGCGGGACGTCTACGGCGGTCCTGACGTGTTGCGGATCGACGACATCCCGATGCCCGTGCTGACCGACGACGGCGTGCTCGTGCGGGAGCGTGCCACCTCGATCAACGACTACGACTGGCACCTGCTGACGGGCCAGCCCGCGATCAACCGCATCGGCGCTCTGCGCCGCGTGCGCCGACTACGTCGGAGCGCCGGCGTCGGTGTTCGCGCGCAAGCCGGCGTCGCTCTCGTTCGAGCAGACGGCAGCCGTGCCCCAGGCCGATGGTCTTGCCGTCGTCGGCTTGCGCGGCAAGCGACCCATCCGGCCCGGCGACCGGGTGCTGGTCAACGGCGCGGGCGGCGGCGTGGGCACCCTCGCCGTCCAGATCGCCACGGCTGCTGGCGCTGTCGTCACGGGCGTCGACGCGGCGTGGAAGCTCGATGTCGTCCGTGCTGTCGGAGCCGACGATGTCATCGACTAAGCGTCGGAGGACGTCTTCCGCAGCGGTCGCATCTTCGACCGCATCCTCAACATCGCGGCGCACCACTCGCTGTCGACCTATCGGGCGGCGTTGGCGCCGGGCGGCTACTGCGGCCTCACGGGTGGCTCCATCCCGCGCGTCCTCGCCGCCATGGCCGTCGGCCCGCTGACCTCGGTGTGGCACGACAGCAGGGTCGACGTGCCCCGGTGGCGACCCAACGACCCGACCGACGTGGCCTATCTCGCCGCACTGCTCGAGTCGGGCCAGGTGGCACCGGTCATCGACTCGGTGCGCCCCCCCGGACGAGCAGGTCGAGGTGCGCGCGCCTGTCGACCGCGTCCGGCGAACAGCGCCGCACCCGCACCCAGCAGCAGCAGCGGAAGCATCGACGCGAGCTCGAACCCGAGGCGGTCCTCCGCGAACGTCTCGGGCAGCGTCGGTGGCCAGACGAGCAGGCCGAGTGCCAGGACGGTCCAGAGCAGCGCACTGCCCCCGGCCACTATCGCGCTGAGGTGGCCGCCGGGAATCCGGTAGGGCCGTGGGACATCCGGGGGTGTGATGCGCAGCCGGTGGAGCGCAGCAAAGACCGCGATGTAGGAGATGGCGAGCGTCGCGATCGACAGCGAGAGAGCCGCGGTGAAATAGCGCTCGGCATCCGATCCGGTCACGGCATAGACACGGAGCGCCGTCACGATCGCCACGACACCACACCTCGAGGCCGAGTCGGCACGGCACGCCGTCGCCACTCACCCGCCCGAGGCTGACCGGGCCGGCGCCGTCGCGACGGGCGACCGACTGGCTGCGCATCGCACCCATGAGCCAGGTCGCGCCACTGGTGACGAGGACGACGACGAACCCGAGCCGTCGCAGGGACGTCGAAGCCGAGGTAGTTGTAGAGCAGCACGGGCACCACGGCCGTGAAGGTGGCGAGCGACGGAGCGCCGAGCGTGGTCGCGATGATGCCGTGCACACCGTGGTGGACGGCGTAGGCCACGACGGCGAGCGTGAACCCGCCCAGCAGCACCACGCGCGACACCGCTCCCACCAGCGGCACGAGCCGTGCGATGCGCATCGGGAGCAGCGACAGGCCGATCATGACGACGACGACGCCCAGCACGAAGCTCAGGGTGCGCAGGCCGCCGAGCGGGAAGAAGAACTGGTCAACGACTGCGGCCGCAGTGATCGCGAGCGATCCGCCGATCCAGATAGGTGACTCGACCCACTAGAAGAACGACGAGACGACACCGGCGACGCGACCGAACGCCGTGCTCGCCCAGACGTAGTGACCACCGTCGTGCGGGAACGCCGCAGACAGCTCCGCGGTGACGAGCGCGGACGGCAGCAGGAACAGCAGTCCCATCCGATCGCTGGTGGGGGCGTCGGGTCGCAAGCGGTGATGGTGTCGAAGGCCGGTGATGGTCAGGCGGCGGCGTGCTGGGGTGGTGGGTCGGGTGGTTGGGGTGGTTGGCCTCGTCGGTGTCGTTCGGCGAGGAGAGCGCCGTCGCGTCCGAGGTAGCCGGTGTGTGGGGGGATGAAGTGCCATCGGTCGGGGTGCCCGGGGTCGAGGACGGGGTCGGGGAGGAGTTGCCAGTGGCCTTCGTGGAGGAGGTGGTGGTGGCGGGGGCAGAGCAGGATGAGGTTGCTCAGGCAGGTCGCGCCGCCGTGTTCCCAGGCGCGGACGTGGTGGGCTTCGCATCGGGTGGTGTCGATGCGGCAGCCGGGGAAGCGGCAGTGTCGGTCGCGGGCGTGCAGGGCGGTGCGTTGGGTTCGGGTCGCGGTGCGGGAGCGGCGGGCGACGCAGTGGACGTGGGCGCAGTGCCCGGTGAGGTCGTGGGGGTCTCCGGGGGTGTCGCTGGTGGTGTCGTGTGGTGCGAGGTCGTCGGGGTGGATGCTGGCGGCGGTCTCGCGGACCCGGCGGTCGTTGCGGGCGATCTGTGTCAGTGAGGAGCGTTGGGGGAGGAGTCGGTGGATGTGGATCTCGGTGACCTCCGCGTCGCAGAGCACCCGTTCGACGGTCTCGACCGGGACCGCGACGGGGTCACGCCCGGGGACGAGGACCTCGCCTGGACCTCCGGCGGTGTGGATGTCGGCGGAGACCAGCATCGAGACCGCGACAGGTGCACCGTGCTGGGTGCCGGTCGTGGTGCGGTCGAGCAACTCGGTGATGATCTCGGCGAAGGCGTCCGCGAGCAGGCGTGGTCGGGCCAGGGTCCGGGTTCGTTGGTCGTGGTCGGGGTCGTCGGTGGGCTGGAGGTCTTCGGGCAGTGATCCGGTGCGGAACCACTGGTCGATGCGGGCCTCGAGCACGGTGACGAGCTGGGTCGCGGTCATGGTGTCGAGGACCATCGAGACGACCGTGGTCGCGCCGATCCTCCCGACGCGGATCTCGCGGCGTTCCATCGCCTGCAACGCCTGGCGGGCTGCGGACTCGGGGTCGAGGTGGAAGATCAGCGACGCGGCGACCTTCTCCACCTCGGCGATCACCCCGACCTCGCAGACCCGGACGATGATCGCTTCACCTTTCGCGCGGGCCTCGTCGCGGGCTGGTCCGGGCAGGTCCGCGACTGCGGACGCGATCCCGTCCGCAGCGGCCCGGACCGCATCGGGGGTCATCGCCCCGGTCAGCACCCCTGCTCGCAGGCGGGGGAAGTGCTCGAGGGCGGTCCCGAGGCGGCTGACCCGACCTGCGGCACCGATGCTGATCCCGACACCGTCAGCGAGGAACCCCTTCACGCTGAAGAATCCCGAGACCCGCAGGTCCCCGGTGGAGTGCGCGGCCCGGATCACCGTCGCCGCGCACGCCTCACCGATCCCACCGGAGTGGAGCAACGACGCGGTCAGCACCGCCTGCGCACCACCATCGAGGACCAGGTGCTCCCCGGCCTCGACCCGCGCCGAGACCTGGGCCACCACCTCGGACAGCAATGCGACATCGGCCTCTAACGATGCACCCCCACCAGTCGGGGTCGAGGTGAGGGCCATGACGAGATAGTACACGTGTAGTAATCAGGGCGCAACCCCAGATCGCACTGATATCAACGTATCTCAGCGATTCGTTGTCCACAGCCTGTGGACGGTTGTGCCCACGGTGGCGGCGGGTTGATGCCACGGCCGAGACGGCAGTGAGGTGAGGGCAGGCGAGACCGCCGGAGGGTTCGGACGTCGTGGCACACGATCAGCGTCCGGCTGCCGGGTGTCCGTTGCTACCGTGTCGAGCACTGGGCGCCAGTCGGCGACCACAACGCAAGGGCGATCATGGCGAAGACGAAGAACGAGGCTCGGGTGGCATGGAACGAGGCCGAGGAGGTCTATCGGGCCGTGGTCGAGCCCTTCATCCGCGAGCAGAACACCGAGACGATGGACAAGGCAGCCGTGCTGGCCATCGATAAGGCCCGCGTTGCGGCCGACCGCTGCCTCGACGCCTATGTGCGACGCGCTCTCGGCACCTGAAAGTCGACGGTTACGGGTCGACGCGTCGGCACGACCAGCGACAGGGTCTAGGCGTCCACCCGTGCGGCGAGCGCCAGCAGGTCCTCGGCGCAGCGGTCGGGCTGTTGCGCGTGCAGGTCGTGATGGGCGCCGACGTACCACGCGACCTCGGCATCGGGGATTTTCGCCAGTGCCTCAGTCACGGGGGTCGAGGTCGTGGGGACCGCGTCGACTGCGGCCATGAGCAGCGTGGGTACGCCGATCCGCGTATAGAGCGGCCTCGGGTCGTCGGCCCACAGCGAGTGCACGATGCTGCGGTGGTGCTCCCGAGACAGATGGGGGCGCACGGTGCCGTCGGTGTTGTCGCCGAAGTTGGCGAGCGAGCCCGCGCGACCCTCCTCGGGCCAGTCTGAGTTCCACCCGCGCGACCGCTCGACGAGCTCCGCGCGCGTGAGGTGGTCGAAGCGTGGAGGAGCGAGCTGGTCCCAGCACTCGTCGAACGTCGCGAAGCGGTCCGACAGGTGGATCCACCCACCGTCGACCAGGGCGATCGCTGCTACCCCGCCATGGAGGGCCGCAAGGGTCAGCACGACGTTGCCGCCCCACGACTGCCCGGCGACGATTGGTGCGCGGTCGCCCGTCCACCCGAGCGTGCTGATGAGAACGTTCAGATCGCTTGCGGCAGTGGCGGTGTCGTAGCCATCGACCGTCTCCTCCGAGAGCCCGTGCCCACGTTGGTCGACAGCGACGACCTCGTGGCCCGCGTGCGCCAGACGTCGAGCGGCACCGTCCCACAGCCGCGCGTTGGACGCGAGACCGTGGATGAGGAGGAAGGGCCGCAGGGCGCCCGGCGCCCGGCGGGTGGCAAGGCGAGGACCGTGCGGCAGGGCCACGAAGCTGTCGACCAGCGTGGGCAGCTCGGTCGCGGTCATGATGCTCTCGCCAGAGCGCCGATGCCGTCGAGCGCCCGAGCGACGGCCACTGACGTCGAGAGCGGCAGCACCCAGCTCTCACCGCCGAGCACGCGATCCGAGACCGACTCGATCATCAGGCGGTAGGCGTCGCACGCTTCGAACGACTCGGTGCGCTCGACCCCGTCCTCGACCACGAGCAGCGTCGAGGGTTCGCGCCACGACGTGAACGCCGGGTGCGGCAGCTCGAGCTCGATGCCGGAGGAGCGCACGACCCAGCCCTGTGACTCGTCGCGCTCGAACGACCCCGTGACCGTCGCGACGCCTCGGGCCGAGGTGAGGGTGGCGGTCGTGGTGATGTCGACGCCTGTCGCGCCCAGATGGTGCTGTGCCGAGGTCACGGTCGCATCCTCTCCCAGGGCGACCAGTGCGGCAGCAGTGGCATAGCTGCCCACGTCGAGCAGTGCACCGCCGCCACGGCTGGGGTCGAGCCGGTAGTTGTCGTCCGGGACACCGCTGAAGGTGAACCAGGTGCGGACGTCGAGCGGTGCTGCCACATCGCTGAGCAGTTCCTCGGCCCGTCGGGTTCGGGGATGCCAGCGGTTCCACGCCGCCTCGACGAGCAGCGTGCCCGAACGCGCTGCGGCTGCAGACATCTCAGCGACCTCGGCAGAGGTCAGCGCCAGCGGCTTCTCGCACAGCACGCGCTTGCCCGCCTCGAGCGCGGCGAGCACCCACGGCAGGTGGGCGTCGTTGGGCAGCGAGAGATAGACGGCGTCGACGTCGTCGGCCGTGCAGACCTCGGCATACGACGACACGGCGCGCACCGGTCCGAGCGTCCTTGCGCGGTCGAGGTCACGAGCGGCGACCACCTGGAGAACGGCGTTCGTTGCCTGGTGCACGACGGGCGCGACCCCGCGCGACGCGACGAACCCGGCGCCGAGGAAGCCCCAGCGGACCGGTGCTGTCACCGGGGTGCCACCGGGCGTCCGTTGTCCTCCGCGGATGCCCGGGCCGCCTCCATGACGGCCAGCACCCGGCGTGACTGCGCGGCCGTCACCGTCATCGGCAGGCCGACGCGCAACCGGTCGGACAGCTCACGATGGAAGGAGTAGGCCTGGGCGGCAGGGGCCGCGAGACGGGTGACGCTCCCATCACCGGAGTGCAGGTCGAGCAGAGGAGGTGAGTCAGCAGGTGCCAGCACGTCTTCGCTCATCGTCCCGATGTCGTTGCGCGACAAGATCTTCTCGCTGCGCCAGCTGCCGACGATGGCACCGTGCGTACCGAGGACATACCACCGGGGCTTGAGGGCGGCCGCGAGATCGGAGTGGATGAACTCCGCCTCCGCCCCGTCGGTGAAACGGATGGTCACGCGCGAGTGGTCGGCGTTGGTGACGTCGAACCATCGGCGCTTGTGGGCAGCGGCGGTGACGTAGTCGATGTCGGTGGGCACGATGTCGAGGATCTGGTCCAGCACGTGGGATCCCCAGTCGTAGAACGCACCCCCTGATACGCCCTCGTCGGAGTGCCAGAGGTTGCAGGGATGGCCGTAGCCACCCACGAACGTCTCGATGTGGAAGACCTCGCCGAGGGATCCGGCGAGCACTGCACGGCGTACGGCGAGGTGGTCGGGGTCGAATCGGCGGTTCTGGTAGACGACCGCGAGCTTGTCGGCGGCGGCCGCCTCAGCCATGACCTCGTCGGCCTCGGCAGTGCTGATGGCGAAGGGCTTCTCGACCACCACGTGCTTGCCGGCCCGGATCGCGCGCAACGCCCACGAGGCGTGGGTGCTGGGAGGGGTCGAGACGACGACGAGGTCGACGTCGTCTTGTGCGAGCAGAGCATCGGCGTCGGTCGTCGCGGCGATGTCTGGTGCGACCTCGACGGCGGCGTTCAGCCGGGCGACCGACGTGTCGCACACGGCACTGAGAGCGAGCCCCTCGACAGCGCGCACCGCACGGCTGTGCTCATGACCGATCGCACCGTAGCCCAGCAGCCCGACCCGCACGGCGGGGGCTTCCGGCTCACCGCCGACGAGCCGCACCAGGGCGAGCAGCGATCGCGTCGCAGTCGCGTCTTCCACGCTCACCGGCAGCGTGCCGAACGTCCAGGCTGCCGTGGCGGTCTCGGGTCGCCACGTCATCACCGGATGCTGGGTGAGACCCATCGATGCGGTCCGCAGCACCTGCACGTCGTCGCTCGTCTTGTCGATGAGCGTGACCCGGTCGGGCACGTGGTCGTGCACCCCGACGTGGTCACCCTCGCTGTGCTGATGGCCCGACATCGGCAGCACCGATCCGTGGTGTCCCTCGCGCACGCGCACGTCGTGCACCGGGGTGACACCGCCGACGAAGAGCCCGGCGGCCTCACCCAGCACCCGCTCTGGGTCCGCGCTGCTCAGTGTCGGCCCCGCGAGCACCACAGTGACGTCGGGGCGCGACAGCCGGGTCGTGACGTCGCGGGGAAGCGGCCGGTCCGCCCACACGAGCACGACGTCAGCCCCCTCGACCTCGCTGGGCTCGAAGCCGGTTGCCGCAACCTGCGACTGCAGGCCCTGAACGGCCGTACGCAGGTCGGGGTGGTCGATCTCGACGATCCAAGCGAGGCGCATCACCCATCGACACTAGACGGCTGCCCGGTCTCGGGCGACCGCTGGCGCCGAGTCCACCCCAGGCGTGCTCGCTGGCCGGTCAGGCTCGCCCCGGTCACCTCGTCGACATCCTGGCCCTCAGCACCGGCGGCCCCCGGCCGAGGCCGCGAGACCCACCCTCGTGCCCGGGTCCCCGACACGGGCCTGTCATCGCGCGGCGCGGTCCCGCATCTGGCGGTCGCCGAGTGCAAGAAGGCGGCCGTAGGAGCCCGGGGCGATGCGCGCGGCGATGTCGAGGGCGTAGGTCGAGGCACCGATGAGGACGCGGGGACGCCGGCGGACCACTCCGTCGACGATGTGGCGCGCCGCCACGTCGGGCTCGATCCTGAGCAGCTTCGCGAAGGCTACCCGGCCGATCTCGTGCTCCTCCGCAGTCACACCCGCACCGAGCCGGGCGCTCTCCGCGATGTGCGTGCGGATGCCCCCGGGGTGCACTGTCGTGACCCCCACGTCCAGCGGCGCGAGCTCCTGGCGCAGCGCGTCACCGAAGCCGCGCACGGCGAACTTGCTCGAGGCGTAGGCCGTCTGACCACCGGGTGCCACCAGTCCGAACAGGCTGGAGACGTTGGCGATGTGGGATCCCGGTGTCGCGACGAGGCAGGGGAGCAGCGTGTGGGCCATGACGACGACAGCACGGAAGTTGATGTCCATGACCCACGAGAAGTCCTCGAGGCTGATCTGGTCGAACCGACCGCCGAGGGCCACCCCTGCGTTGTTGACGAGCAGGTCGATGCGGGGCGTGACGTCACGCACGGCCTCCGCGGTCGCCAGCGCTGCGACGGCGTCGCCCAGATCGACGACGTGCGTCAAGACCGTGCGACCCGGACGCGACGCACGGATATCCGCTGCCACCCGGCCGAGCCCCTCGGCGTCGCGATCGAGCAGCACGAGGTTTCCGCCCCGTCGGGAGAGCTCGTGAGCCAGCGACCGGCCGATGCCGCTCGCGGCTCCGGTGAGCACCGTGGTCGAGCCGTCGACGACGAATCGGGTCATGACGCGGCCACGGGTGTGGTGGAGCCCGACGCAGCGCGGATGTGCCGGCGAAAGCGCACACCCTCGTCGTCGAGCGGCGCCTTGGTGATCAGGCGGACGTCCTGGCGGTAGTTCTGCAGCAGCCGCCACGGTGCCCGGGTGCCCTGGCTGGGCAGCGCATCCTGGGCTCGCCTGATGTAGCCGGCGGCGAGACCGATGAGCGGGAGCCGCTCGGGATCCGGCGGGGCCAGCGGCGTCACGGTGTCGTAGCCCTCGGTGCGCATGTGGTTGACGAGCCGGCAGACATAGCGGCTCACCAGATCGCACTTGAGGGTCCAGGACGCGTTGGTGTAGCCGATCGCGAAGGCGAAGTTCGGCAGGCCGCTCAACATCATCCCCTTGTAGGCCACGGTCTTCGACGCGTCGACCACAGCGCCGTCCACCGACAGCACGGTGCCGCCCATCAGCAGCAGCTCGAGTCCCGTGGCGGTCACGACGAGGTCCGCGGCAAGGTCTGCCCCGGAGGCCAGATGGATGCCCTCGGGGGTGAATCGCTCGATGCGGTCGGTCACGACCGAGGCGCGACCCGCGCGGATCGCGGCGAACAGGTCGCCGTCGGGCACGACGCACAGTCGCTGGTCACAGGGGCCATAGGTCGGCGTGAAGTGGGTCGCGACGTCATAGCCCTCGGGGAGCTGGCGGCGGACCCCACGGACGAACACGGATCGCATGACACCGGGCCAGCGCTGGCTGAGTCGAAAGCTCAGGCTCGCGGTCGCGATGTTCTTGCGGCGCACCGCGCGATAAGCAGCGCCGGCTGGAAGCACTGCGCGCAGCAGGTCGGCGACCGCGTCACGCTCAGGCAGCGAGATGACGTACGTCGGGGACCGCTGCAGCATCACGACCTCGGCCGCACTCTCGGCGAGGGCGGGGACGAGCGTCATCGCCGTGGCACCGCTGCCGATCACGACAACGTGCTGGCCCGTCACGTCGACGTCGTCTGGCCACAGCTGCGGGTGCACGACCCGGCCGCGGAAGTCCTCGATGCCCGGCAGCTCGGGAGTGTGGCCGTGGTCGTAGCGGTAGTAGCCCGTGCAGGAGAACAGGAATCCGCAGGTGAGATCGAGGATCTCGCCTGTGTCGGCCCGCTCGACCTGCACGGTCCAGCGCGCGTCCTCGCTCGACCAGTCGGCCGAGACGACCCGGTGCTCCAGGCGGATGTGGTCAGTGATGCCGAAGTGCTTCGCCGTGTCCTCGATGTAGGCACGGATCGAGGGACCGTCGGCGAGCGACTTGCCCTCAGTCCACGGTCGGAACGGATAGCCGAGCGTGTGCATGTCGGAGTCCGACCGCACGCCGGGATAGCGGAAGAGATCCCACGTGCCACCGATGGCAGCTCGCGACTCGAGAACTGTGAATGTCGTGCCCGGGCTCCCGATCGTGAGTCGGCACGCAGCACCGACACCCGACAACCCGGCTCCCACGACGAGCACGTCCACGTGTTCCACCACGGTCCCGACCTCCCTCGCCCGACCGCTCGACCCTAGTGCCGAACGGCGTCAGCTGCGTGTGAGGAAGTGCCGACGCTGACCGGCTCAGGCGGGCTGTGCGCCCGGTGTGCCCGCGGCTGTCACCCAGCTCGCAGCGGTCGAGACGGGCGAGGTGCGGGTGCTGATGGAGTCGACGAGGCGGACGTCTGTCCGGAACTGCGCCGGCGTCACGGTGCACAGGTTGTAGCCATGACGTTCGGCCTGGAAATACCGGGCATCGGGATTGTAGAAGTTGTTGAGCGGTCGCACGATCGCATCGGGAATCCCCTGGGTGAACCCTTGGGAGGAGATCGAGGCGCTGACGAACTCGGTCGCGACGACGCGGGTCGAGGGATCGTCGGGGTCTAGGCGCAGGTCGTTGACCCACGTGGCGTGGATGTCGCCGCTGAGGACCACCGGTGACGGGCGGCTCGACAGCAGCGACATGACATCGCGACGGAACGGTGCGTAGCCGTCCCACTCGTCGAGGTTGACTAGGGCGTCGGCAGGGGCGGGCAGCGGCTTGGTCCCGGTCAGGATGGCGCCGAGGTCGGCGGGGTTCGGGAACCGGAAGCGGCCCATCATGACCTCCGTCAGCACGATGTCCCACGTGCTCCGCGAACGACCCAGGCGGCTGGTGAACCAGGCGAGCTGGTCCGGGCCGTAGAGGTTGCCGGTGGTGTTGGCCTGGCCGAAGGCCGCAGGTCCGACGTCGTTGGAGGTGTAGGGGTGACCGACCTGCTCGGTTCGGTACTGCCGGGTGTCGAGTGCGTAGAGCGACGCCAGCCGGCCCCAGCGGAAGTCACGATAGATCCGCAGCGAGGAGGTGCCGAGCTGCGAAGCGTCGACCCGAGCCGGGGTGTTCTCCCACCAGACCTGATAGGCACGCGCACGCTGCGCGGCGAACTGCGCGGGTGACTCGTACTGCGGGGTGCCGACATGATCGTCGACCTCATCGACGAGGTTGGCGTAGTTGTTCTCGACCTCGTGGTCGCTCCAGATCGAGATCCACGGCGCGGCCGCACGCGCAGCCTGCAACGAGGGATCCGAGGTGTAGAGGCCATAGCGGGCGCGGTAGTCGCCGATCGTCGAGAGCTGGTCGAGCGGAGCTCCCGCGTCGAAGGCCTCGGTGCGCGTGTGGAGCCGGTCGGGGAAGACGCTGTTGGGGTCGTACTCGTAGATGTAGTCGCCGAGAAAGACGACGAGGTCGAGATCCTCTGCTGCCATGGCGTCGTAGGCGGGGTAGTAGCCGTTCTGGAAGTCCTGGCAGTTGGCAGTGGCGAGACGCAGGCGCGGTGCCCGCGCGTCGTCGTCCGGTGCGGTCCTCGTATGACCGACCGGGCTGATCTGACCCAGTGCGCTGAAGCGGTAGTAGTACCACGCGCCGTCCTGGAGCCCTCGCACGTCGACGTGGACGCTGTGGCCGAACTGCGGCAGGGCACGGGTGCGGCCGCGGCGTACGACGCGTCGGAACTGCTCGTCGAGCGCGACCTCCCAGGACACTTCGACCGACCGCGCCGGCATCCCGCCGTCGGGTGCGTCCGGGAGGAGCGCGAGCCGGGTCCAGATGACGACCGACTCCGAGAGCGGGTCACCCGACGCGACGCCCAACGTGAACGGGGTGCTGCCCGATGGTCGTGAGGTCGACGCGGTTGCTCCGGCCGGCAGCGTCGGCAGGACGCTCGCCCCGGCCAGGACGCCGGCGCCGACAAGCAGCTCCCGACGCGAAACTCCTCGCCCGGACTCCGACTGCGGTGTCTTCGGCATGGTTCCTCCTGATGGCCCCGTGACTGTGGTGAGGCAGACGTTAGGCCTGTCCTCGCCTCCCGTCACTGGGCTCGGCCTGCGTTCGTCCGTTGTTCAGCCGCCGGACCACCGGTCCTCGTCGTCCCACGACGCCGGGCCACCCTTGGTGGTCCGCTGGCGGGACCCGTGCGGCGGCGTAGCGTCGGGGCATGAGCCAGCGTGAGTTCGACGTCGTCCTCCACGGTGCCACCGGGTTCGTCGGCCGACTGACAGCGGCGCATCTCGCGAGCCACCGTGGTGCCGCGCGGATCGCCCTCTCGGGACGGTCGCAGGCGAAGCTCGAGGCGCTCAGAGATGCGCTCGGGGTCGACTGGCCGGTGATCGTCGCCGACTCGCACGACGACGCGGCGCTCGCGGCGCTGGCCCGGTCGACCACCGCGGTCGCGACGACCGTGGGCCCCTACCTCACCTACGGACTGCCGCTCGTCGGCGCCTGCACCGATGCCGGGACGGACTATGCCGATCTCACGGGCGAGGTGCTGTTCGTGCGCCGGAGCGCGGCGGCGTTCCATGCCCGCGCCCGGAGCAGCGGGGCGCGGATCGTGCACTCCACCGGCTTCGACTCGGTGCCCTCGGACCTCGGGGTCCACCTGCTGCGTGAGCGCGTGACCGCAGACGGGGAAGGAGATCTCGAGGACACCGTGCTCGTCCTCATCTCCGCCAGCGGAGGCTTCAGCGGCGGCACGATCGACTCGCTGAGGACGCAGATCGATGAGGTGGCAGCAGACCGCTCGCTGAGAGCGGTGATCGCCGATCCCTACTCGCTCAGCGCCGACCCGGCGGGCGAGTCGGCCGTGGGTCGGGTGCTCGACGGTCGTCGCCCGATGCGCGACCCGTTGCTCGATCGCTGGGTGGCACCGTTCGTCATGGGCCCGTTCAACACCCGGATCGTGCGTCGTAGCAACGGCTTGCGGGGTTTTGCCTATGGGCCGGGCTTCGCCTATCGCGAGGTGATGGGGGTGGGGAGCGGGCCCGCCGCCCCAGTGCTCGCCGGCGCGATCACCCTCGGCCTGGGTGCCATCGTGGCGGGGATGAGCTTCTGGCCGACGCGGGCCGCGCTCGACCGGATCCTCCCGTCGCCGGGTGAGGGACCGGCTGAGAAGGCGCGAGTCGGAGGACACTTCCGCGTCGAGGTGCACACCCGCACGTCCACCGGCGCGAGATACGTGGCGACGGTTGCTGCCACAGGAGACCCGGGCTACGCCGCTACCTCGGTGATGATCGGCGAGAGCGTCCTGTCGCTCGCGCTCGACGAGGGTAGGGGAGCCGGCGGTGTCCTGACACCTGCCGTCGCACTCGGCGACCGCCTCGTCGATCGACTACAGGCACGAGGATTCGAGCTCTCGGTCTCCCGCGGCTGACAGCGACGATCAGACGCGTAGGTTCCAGCAGGCGCCGAGCTCCTCGTCGAACCGCGCGGGGCGGAAGTCGTCGACGCCGGCAGCGGGATAGTTGGTGAGCTCGCCGAACACGATTCGACCTGCCAGGTCGTAGAGGTCCACTCGGACGAAGTCGACCCCGCGGCCGAGCTCCTCGGCGACCGAGACGAAGCCCGCGAGCGTCGCGGGGAGCGGCGGGTCGACCGCGGCGCGCCGATAGCCGTAGTCCACCAGGATCGGGACACCGGCGGGGGTGAACAGATTGCGGTGGTAGCCCTCGTCGTCACCGGCACCGATGTAGAGGAGCCGGCAGACGCCGTCGAAGACGAAGAACTTGATGTCGACCGGCGCTTCACCATCCGGTCCGACGAGCAGATGCTCGGTGATGATGCGCCGGGGCACGTCGCGGTAGGCCCACTCCGGGAAGCGGCCAGGGCCGAACTCGTAGTTGAGGGTCATCCACTTGTCGACCAGCGGAGCGAGCAGCGTGCGCGACGCGTGCTCGGGGCGCACAGCAAAGCGGTCCCACCCCACCCACCTGGTGCGTGCGGGCAGCCGAGCGTCGGTGTCGGCCTGTTCCGAGACGAGCACCACCGCGCCGGATCCGTGAGAGGCCTTCACGACGTACTCCCGGGGGAGCGAGGCCCAGTCGATCTCGGCGGACGACCGGTGCACGCCGTACTGCGGGGTCAGGTAGTCCGCGCCGACCCGGTCGGTGACGTAGTCGCGCACCGCGACCTTGTCGGCGAACGTCGTGAGGTGCGGGCGACGGTCGTAGGCGATGCGATAGCGCACCTTGTCGTTGAATGTCAGCGGGTTCAGTGGCGTGCGGGCCAGGCGCCACTCGGCGAGCGAGGGCGGCCAGGTGCCGAGCGCCAGGTCGCGCGTGCGGCGCAGCGCAGGCTTGAGCGGCTGCGGCACGAAGTCACCGAGCTCTTCCAGCGTGGCGTTCGACGGCCAGCGCGCCACGACCCACCCCCGGGAGAGATTGGCCGACCACCTGCACCGGCTACTGATGTTGTGCCCGACGCTACCTGCCGTCCACCTCGCGCGCTCCTAGGAGGAGCCCGCGCGTCGAGGCGTGGTCGGTACGGCTTCCGGTGGCCCCACGACGGGGCGGACGCGCGGGTGGAGACGGGGCTCACCTCACGCGAGACCGACGACCACGCCGTCGACGAGGTCGATGCGCGTCGATGCGGGCACGGCGGGAAGCCCCGGCATCGTCATCACGTCGCCGCAGACCATGACGACGAACTCGGCGCCGGCAGCAAGGCGTACCTCGCGCACGTTGAGGGTGTGGCCCTGAGGTGCGCCGCGCTGAGTCGGGTCGGTGGAGAACGAGTACTGCGTCTTCGCCACGCAGACGGGGAACCCGCCGTATCCGGCATCCTGGAGCTCCTGCACCCGGTTGCGCACAGCGTTGGTCGCGGTCACGTCGGCAGCTCCGTAGACCCGCGTGGCGATCGCCTCGACCTTCTCCCACAGGGTGAGGTCATCGGGGTAGACGAAGGTCAGCGGAGTGGCTTCCTCGCATGCCTCGACCACCGCTCCGGCGAGTGCCGTCGCCCCGGCGCCGCCATCGGCGAAGTGCGACGCGACGACGGCACGGCTGCCGGCGGCAGCGACAAGCGCACCCACCAGCGCGAGCTCCGCATCGGTGTCGGTGCCGAAGCGGTTGATCGCCACCACGCACCGCAGGCCGTAGAGACCGGTGATGTTGGCCAGGTGCCGCTCCAGGTTGGCGAAGCCGCAGTGCACGGCATCGAGGTCCTCCGTCGCGAGATCGGCCAGAGCGACACCGCCGTGCAGCTTGAGCGCGCGCACGGTTGCGACGAGCACCGCGGCCGACGGTCGCACCCCGGAGGCGCGACACATGATGTCGACGAACTTCTCGGCACCGAGGTCTGATCCGAAACCCGCCTCGGTCACGACGTAGTCGGCGAGCTTGAGGGCGCCGCGGGTGGCGACGACGGAGTTGCAGCCATGGGCGATGTTGGCGAACGGGCCACCGTGCACGAGCGCCGGAGTGCCCTCGAGGGTCTGCACGAGGTTGGGTCGCAACGCGTCCTTGAGCAGCACGGCCATCGCACCCTCGGCCTGCAGGTCATGGGCCGTGATCGGATTCTTGTCGCGGGTGTAGCCGACGACGATGTTGCCGAGGCGGCGTTTGAGGTCGTCGAGCGACGATGCCAGACAGAAGATCGCCATGACCTCGCTCGCGACCACGATGTCGAAGCCGTCCTCGCGGGGATAGCCGTTGGCCGGCCCACCGAGCGCGACCGTGATCTCGCGCAGCGCGCGGTCGTTGAGGTCGACGACGCGCTTCCAGGTGATCCGGCGTACGTCGATGCCGAGGGCGTTGCCGTGGTGGATGTGGTTGTCGAGCAACGCGGCGAGCAGGTTGTTGGCTAGCGCGATGGCGTTGAAGTCACCGGTGAAGTGCAGGTTGATGTCCTCCATCGGAACGACCTGCGCATAGCCGCCGCCTGCTGCACCACCCTTGATCCCGAACACCGGGCCGAGGGACGGCTCGCGCAGGCAGATCATCGCGTCGCGACCGATCCGGCGCAGGCCGTCGCCGAGACCCACGGTGGTCGTGGTCTTGCCCTCGCCTGCGGGCGTGGGGCTGACGGCCGTGACGAGGATCAGGTGTGACCTGGATCGATCGGGCAGCGAGCTCAGGTGGCCGAGACTGACCTTGGCCTTGAAGCGACCGTAGGGATCGACGGCCTCCTCGGGGATGCCGAGTCGTTTCGCGATGACGCTGATGGGCTCGAGCTGGGCGCTCTGGGCGATGTCGATGTCGGTGCGCACGTCTGCCCCTCCGCCGCTGCGTCGCGGCACCGGATCCTCGAGTCTGTCGAGCCCCCGACCACTCGACGTGCGCACGCTAGTCCTCAGACGTCGCCAGCACGCCGAACGCCGCGCCGATCCGCGGGTCAGTCGGCCCGCGCGAGGAAGTCCGACACCAGGGCGGCAAAGGCGGCCGCGTGCTCGATCTGGGTCCAGTGCCCGCACTGGCCGAACACGTGCAGCTCGGACCGGGGGATGACGGCGAGCAGGTGCAGCGCGTGGGCCACGGGGATGGCGCGGTCATCACGCCCGTGCACGATCAGGAACGGGTGCTCGAGGGACCGGAGATTGTCATCTGGTGTGACCATCGAGTCGACCCAGCGCTGTCGAGGTGCGGGGAACGTCATTGCGGATGCCTCCTGCACACCGGGTTCGACGCTCGCCGCGTAGCGCAGCCGGGCGAGCTCGTCGGTCACCAACGCGCGCGACCACGCGAAGATGTCGAGCGGACCGCGCATCGCCTGCTCCGACGGCTCGTAGCCCACACGGCGTCGAGCCCGTCGGTGATCGGGAAGGGGACACCCACACTTCCCATGAGCACCAGACGATCCACGCGATCGGGGTGTTGGGTGCCAAGGCGCAGCGCAACCCCGCCACCGAAGCTGTTGTCGACGAGATGCCGCGCTCGATGCCGAGCGGGTCGAGGAAGCCGAGCTGACAGTGCGCCGCACTGTGCCGCGGTGCGGACCAGCGGTCTATCTCGTTGGGTCGGAGTGGGTTTCGTCACGTGTTCGGGCTCGTGAGTGTCGAGTGGGGCCGCGTACGAGGGATGCCTGAGGTGAGGCTGCCCTGCGTGCCCGAGGGCACACCCGCTGAGTAGTTCATCGTTGAACCACCGGGCGTAACTTTGCAGATGTCGGACCACGACAGACACGCACATCCTGCAAGGGGGCACCTCATGAAGCGCCGCACTCTCGATCTCACACTCGCCACCGTCGGCCTGATCGTCGCCATCGTCATGGCTCTTGCCGGAGGGCTCCTGCTCTTCGCCTCCAACTTCACGTCGAACACGGTGAGCACCGAGCTCTCCGCCCAGCAGATCTTCTTCCCGCCGGCCGAGCAGCTCTCCCCGGCCCTGCAGCAGTACGCCGGCCAGCAGGTCACCACAGGCGCCCAGGCCAAGGCCTACACCGACATGATCGCCGAGCACCTCGACGCCGTCGCCGATGGCAAGACCTACAGCCAGGTCAGCGGCGAGTGGATCGCCTCCAACAAGGACGCGACCAAGCGCGACCCGGTCCTGGCCGGTCAGCGTCAGACCCTGTTCATGGGTGAGACCCTGCGCGGTCTGCTGCTCAACACCTACGCCTTCTCCATCTTCGGCCTGGTCGCTCTCATCGCCGGGATCGTCGCCCTCATCGCCTCCGTAGCGCTCCTCGCTCTCGCGGTCGTCGGCTACCTGCACGCTCGCCACACCCCGCAGGACGTGCTGGTCGGTGCTCCGCACATCGAGTCGATCTCCGCGTGATGCACCTCTGACGACACCCCTGCCGTCCGTCGGCCCCGAGCCGGCACCGAACTCCGCGAGGGCCCCGGCGACAGCCGGGGCCCTCGTCGTCGGTCAGGTGGTCGTGCCGGACGAGCAGCAGGGCCATCGCGATCCCCGCGGCGACCCACGAGATCACGCTGTGCTCGACCACCGCCCACACGAGGATGGCGCCGCCGACCAGCAGGTCACCGGGGAGAACCGGCAGCACCGTTCCCACGATGCCGATCAGGCACGCGACCGCGACGAGCAGCTCTCCCCAGGCAGGCACTCCGGCAGGTGCAGAGCCTTCCGATCGGGCGGGCTCGACGTAGGGTCGATGACATGGAACACCGACCTCTCGCCGACCGTCCGATCTCTGTCGTCGGGCTCGGTGCCTGGCAGCTGGGCAGCGACTGGGGGGCGGTCGAGGAAGCCGATGCACTGGCGCTGATCGACGCCGCCGTCGAGGCGGGAGTGGCGTTCATCGACACCGCCGACGTCTACGGCGACGGTCGCAGCGAGCGGATCATCGGTGGCTGGCTGCGTGAGCACCCCGCCTCGAGGGTGATGGTCGCCACCAAGATGGGGCGCCGGGTCGAGCAGAAGGTCGAGAACTATTCTCCCGACGCGATGCGCTCCTGGAACGACCGCTCGCGGACCAACCTGGGAGTCGACACCCTCGACCTCGTCCAGCTGCACTGCCCGCCGACCGACCTCTACTCCACCGACGCCGTGTTCGACGATCTCGACGCAATGGTGGCGGAGGGGCGGATGGCGGCCTACGGCGTGAGTGTCGAGACCTGCGCCGAGGCCCTGGCAGCGATCGCCCGACCGCACGTGCGCAGCGTCCAGATCATCCTCAACGCGCTGCGGGTCAAGCCCCTCGAGCAGGTGCTGCCGGCGGCGGCTGCCGCGGGCGTCGCGATCATCGCCCGGGTGCCGCTGGCCTCGGGGCTGCTCTCGGGCCGCTACGACGAGAGCACGACCTTCGGCGCGGACGACCATCGCACCTACAACCGCCACGGCGAGGCGTTCGACGTGGGGGAGACGTTCTCCGGGGTGCCCTTCGACCTCGGGCTCGCGGCCGTGCGCGCGCTCGCGGCGGTGGTGCCTGACGGTGTGGGCACTGCCGCCTTCGCGCTGCGCTGGATCATCGACCAACCGGGCGTGACCACGGTCATCCCGGGCGCGCGCAACCGCGAGCAGGCACTCGGCAACGCGTCCGCCGACGCGCTCCCGGCGCTGACACCTGCTCAGCTCGGCGCCGTACGCGCGATCTACGACGAGCACGTCCGCGCCGCTGTCCACTCCCGCTGGTAACGACGAAGGCCGCCGTCCCTGTCGGGG
>JANXWJ010000303.1 GCA_025351185.1 Candidatus Nanopelagicales bacterium | reverse complement strand
ACGGCCTATAGCTCGTCGTGGTTACACATCAACGGGGGGTTATTCGGGGCGGAGCCAGAGGGCACCCAGCGGGGGGACGCGTACGAGGGCGGAGTAGGCGCGCCCGTGCCAGGGGATCGCCTCGGCGTGCACCGCACCCATGTTGCCGACGCCGGAGCCGCCGTAGACCTCGGCGTCGGTGTTGAGAACCTCGTGCCAGCTGCCGGGGTAGGGCAGCCCGACGCGGTAGTTCTCGTGCGGGCCACCGGAGAAGTTGACGAGGCAGGCGACCACCGCGTCGTCGTTGCCCCAGCGCAGCCAGGAGAACGAGTTGCCGGCGGAGTCGTCAGCATCGATCCACTCGAAGCCGCTCGGGTCGTTGTCCTTCGACCACAGTGCTGGCGTCTCCTTGTAGACCCGGTTGAGGTCGGCGATGCACTGCTGCACCCCGCGGTGGTCGGCGTTGTCGAGCAGCCACCAGTCGAGACCGCGCGCCTCGCTCCACTCGGCGTACTGCGCGAGCTCGGATCCCATGAACAGCAGCTGCTTGCCGGGGTGTGCCCACATGAAGGCGAGGTAGGCGCGGAGTCCGGCCATCTGCTGCCACCGGTCGCCCGGCATCTTCGACAGCAGCGATCCCTTGCCGTGCACCACCTCGTCGTGCGAGATGGGCAGGCAGTACTGCTCGCTCCATGCATAGACCAACGAGAACGTCATCTCGTTGTGGTGCCACTGGCGGTGGACCGGCTCACGCGCCACATAGTGGAGCGTGTCGTTCATCCAGCCCATGTTCCACTTCAGGCCGAACCCGAGTCCACCGAGGTGGGTGGGTCGCGTGACACCCGGCCACGCGGTCGACTCCTCCGCGATCATGACGACGCCGGGAGCGCGCTTGTACGCAGTGGCGTTGGCCTCCTGGATGAACGAGACCGCGTCGAGGTTCTCGCGCCCGCCGAACTGGTTGGGCGTCCACTCGCCGGCCTTGCGCGAGTAGTCGAGGTAGAGCATCGAGGCCACGGCGTCGACCCGCAGGCCGTCGATGTGGAACTCCTCGAGCCAGTAGGACGCGTTGGCCACGAGGAAGTTGCGCACCTCGCGACGACCGAAGTCGAAGACGTAGGTGCCCCAGTCGGGCTGCTCCCCGCGGCGCGGGTCTGCGTGCTCATACAGCGGGGTGCCGTCGAAGCGGGCGAGCGCCCACTCGTCCTTCGGGAAGTGAGCAGGGACCCAGTCGAGGATGACGCCGATGCCGGCCAGGTGCAGGCAGTCGACGAGGTGGCGGAACTCGTCAGGGGAGCCGAACCTCGACGTGGGCGCGAAGTAGGACGTCACCTGATAGCCCCAGCTCGGGGTGTACGGGTGCTCCATCACCGGCATCAGCTCGACGTGCGTGAAGCCCATCTCGGTGACGTACGCCACGAGCTCGTCGGCGAGCTGGGTATAGCTCAGCCCCATGCGCCACGACCCGAGATGCACCTCGTAGGTTGACATCGCGGAGTTGTACGGGTCGCCGAGAGCGCGCTCGGCCATCCACGCCTCGTCCGCCCACTCATAGCCCGAGGTGTAGACGATCGACGCGGTCGCCGGCGGATGCTCGGTGTGCTGAGCGAGCGGATCGGCCTTGCTGCGCCACACTCCGTCGCGCCCGAGCACGGCGAACTTGTAGCGCGTGCCGGCACCGAGGTCGGGGATGAACAGCTCCCACACGCCACTCGATCCCAACGAGCGCATCGGCGTGCCGGTGCCGTCCCAGTGGTTGGCATCGCTTACGACGCGCACGCCGAGGGCAGCCGGTGCCCACACGGCGAAGGAGGTTCCGTGGACGTCGCCGAGTGCCGAGGAGTAGACGTGCTCGTGCGCACCGAGCACGGTCCAGAGCGTCTCGTGGCGCCCCTCGCCGATGAGGTGGAGGTCCATGTCGCCGAGCGTCGGGAGGAAGCGGTAGGGGTCGTCGAGAATCGCCGGCTCAGCGCCGTGGGCCACCTCGAGTCGGTAGTCGGGGACGTCGGGCACTTCGACGACACCGACGAAGACGCCACCGTGCTCGTGAGTCAGCTCGACGCGCGTGTCTCCGCCCGCACCTCGGGCGATGGCGACCACCGAGGTCGCCCACGGGCGCAGCGTGCGGATCGTGACGGCACCGTCGTGAGGGTGCGGGCCGAGGATCGAGTGCGGGTCGTGGTGACGCCCCTCGATGATGCGCTGCAGGTTGCCGGTCGAGACCGGCACGGCCCGCGGAGTCCCGGGTGCGGCCTTGTCCTTCTTGCCCTTGTCTGGCTTCTCGACTTTGTCGGACTTGGCCTTCTTCGCCGCCACGGAGGCCTCCTGGTCGTTGGTCGCGTCGGGCGCGGTGGTGGGTGGCGTGCTGCTGGCCGTCGTCGCGATGCTGGGCTGCGCGGGACTGGGCTGGTCGGTGCTGGGCGTGTCAGTGCTGGGCATGTCACACGGCTCCGGCTCGGACGTGCACGATGTGGGCGACGTGCTGGTGCGGGTCGAGCCGCACGTAGGGATACTGCCCCCACATCCAGGTGTGGCCGCTCACCAGGTCGCGGGCGGCGAAGTTGTCGCCGGGACGCAGCCCCAGCGACTCCATGTCGAGCTCGACCACACCCTCGCGGGCGCCGTGCGGGTCGAGCGTGCAGACCACGAGCACGATGTCGTCACCTTCGCGCTTGCTGTAGGCGATGAGCTTGTCGTTGTTGGTGCGGTGGAAGGTGAGGTTGCGCAGGCGGCGCAGCGACGGGTGCTCGTTGCGCCACTGGTTGAGCGAGGTGAGGTACGGCGCGAGCGTGCGGCCCGACTCGTCCGCCGCTGCCCAGTCACGCGGTCGGTACTGGTACTTCTCCGAGTCGAGATACTCCTCGCTCCCCGGGCGTACCGCCGAGTGCTCGTAGAGCTCGTAGCCGGCGTAGACGCCCCAGGTCGGTGAGAGCGTGGCGGCGAGAGTCGCACGGATCGCGAAGGCCGCGGGGCCGCCGTACTGCAGGTAGGCGCTGAGGATGTCGGGGGTGTTGACGAACACGTTGGGACGCATCGACGCGGCCATGGGTCCGGACAGCTCGCGGAAGTACTCCTCGAGCTCCCAGGCCTCGTTACGCCAGGTGAAGTAGGTATAGCTCTGGTGGAAGCCGGTCTCACCGAGCAGGCGCATCATCGGCGGCTTGGTGAACGCCTCGGCGAGGAAGAGCACGTCGGGATCGGTCGCGTAGATCGCCGCGAAGACCCGCTCCCAGAAGGCGACCGGCTTCGTGTGCGGGTTGTCGACCCGGAAGATGCGCACCCCGACCGACATCCAGTGGTGCAGCACCCGCAGCACCTCGTAGAAGATGCCGTCGGGGTCGCCGTCGAAGAAGACCGGGTAGATGTCCTGGTATTTCTTCGGCGGGTTCTCCGCGAAGGCGATCGTGCCGTCGGCCCGGTGCGCGAACCACTCCGGGTGCTCGGTGACCCATGGGTGGTCGGGCGAGCACTGCAGGGCGAAGTCGAGAGCGATTTCGAGGCCGAGCTCCGTCGCTCGCGCGACGAAGGCGCGGAAGTCGTCGAGTGTGCCGAGGTCGGGGTGCACCGCGTCGTGGCCGCCGTCGGCGGAGCCGATCGCCCAGGGCACGCCAGGATCGTGGGGCCCGGGGGTCAGCGTGTTGTTGGGACCCTTGCGCGCGGTGCGGCCGACCGGGTGGATGGGCGGGAGGTAGACGACGTCGAAACCCATCGCGGCGACGGCGGGGAGCCGCTCTGCCGCGGTCGCGAAGGTGCCCGAACGCGGCGGGTCGAGGGTCGCGCCCTCGGATCGGGGGAAGAATTCATACCAGCTGCCGAACAGGGCGCGCTCGCGCTCGACCCGGACGGGGACGGGGGTCGAGGGGGTGACGTGCTCGCGCAACGGGTGCTCGTGCAGCAGTGCCGACACGGTGGGGTCCAGCGCGACCGCGAGTCGAGCAGGGCCGGGGCGCCCCTTGTCCTTGAGCGCCGCGACCGCAGCCTTGAGCGGGTCGCGCGTCTTGCCCCGGGGAAGGCCCTTCAGCGCCTCCTCGAGCACCAGCGCGCCCTCGCGCAGCTCGAGCTCGACGTCGAGATCGGCTGGGATCTTGATCTCGGCGCGGTGCCGCCAGGTCTCGACCGGGTCGCCCCAGGCCTCCACCGTGAAGGTCCACTCGCCCTCGAAGGTCGGGGTGACTGCCGCCGCCCAGCGGTCGACACCCTCGACCCGGTGCATCGGCACCGAGATCTCGACCCCACCGGGTCCGTGGAGCACAGCTGTCGCCGAGACGGCGTCGTGGCCCTCACGGAAGATGGTCGCAGCGACCATGAAGATCTCGCCGACCACGGCCTTGACCGGCCGGGTGCCGCGGGCGACGACCGGCCAGACGTCCTCGATCGCATAGCGGCCGGTGGTCGGGGCCGGGAGCGCCGCCACACTGGGGCTCGACATCGTCTCTGCCGACATGGATTCCTTCGTCGCCGCAGCCTTCCCCTTCGCTGCGGGCGCGGTCCGCGCAGGCGTGGCGGAACTCGGTTCGGCGGGGGTCGACGTCGCGGCGCCAGAGGCGTCGAGCGACGCACGTCGGCGAGGCGGCATCGCCCGCAAGACTAGCGACGTAACGCCATGTTGCGAGGGCTGAAACGCATGGAACTCATGTAACCGGCGGGTGCGCTCTGCCTCAGGCAATCTGGGCACCCTAGGGTGGCTCAGGTGAGAGCAATCAGACGATTCACCGTCCGCACCGTCCTTCCTCCCGCGCTGGAGCCGCTGGCCTCCGTCGTGAGCAACCTGCGCTGGTCCTGGCACCCGGAGACGCAGGACCTCTTCGCCCGGATCGACGCGGAGCTCTGGGACGAGGTCGGGCACGACCCGATCCGCCTGCTCGGCGAGGTGCCGTCGTCGCGCTGGGCCGAGCTCGCCGCCGACAAGGACTTCGTCGGCCACGTGGAGTGGGTCGCGAAAGGCCTCGAGGACTACCTGACCGGCGACCGCTGGTATCAGTCGCTGGGCGCCGACGCCCCGCGGTCCATCGCGTACTTCTCCCCGGAGTTCGGTATCACCGAGGTGCTGCCGCAGTACTCCGGCGGTCTCGGCATCCTCGCCGGTGACCACCTCAAGTCCGCGAGCGACCTAGGCGTGCCGATCGTGGGCGTCGGGCTGTTCTACCGCTCGGGCTACTTCCGGCAGTCGCTGTCGCTCGACGGCTGGCAGCAGGAGACCTACCCCATCCTCGATCCGGACGGGCTGCCGCTGTCGCTGCTGCGCGAGGCCGACGGATCGCCCGTCGTCGTCGAGGTCGGCCTGCCCGGCGGACGCACGCTGCGCGCCCACGTGTGGCGCGCCGACGTCGGTCGCGTCCCGCTGCTCCTGCTCGACTCCGACGTCGAGGACAACGAGCCGGCCGAGCGTGACGTCACCGACCGGCTGTACGGCGGGGGCGGCGAGCACCGGCTGCAGCAGGAGCTGCTGCTCGGCATCGGCGGCATCCGGGCGCTCCGCGCCTACAGCCGTATCACCGGCGCCCCCGAGCCCGAGGTCTTCCACACCAACGAGGGCCACGCGGGCTTCCTCGGTGTCGAGCGCATCCGTGAGCTCGTCGGCGCCGCGGGTCTCACGTTCGACGAGGCGCTGCAGGCGGCACGTGCCGGCACCGTGTTCACCACGCACACGCCGGTGCCCGCGGGCATCGACCGCTTCCCGCGCGAGATGATCACGACGTACTTCGGTGGCGACAACGCCGTCGACCGCGTGCCGGTCGAGCGCATCCTCGCCCTCGGCGCGGAGGACTACGACGGCGGCGACCCGACAATCTTCAACATGGCGGTGATGGGACTGCGTCTCGGCCAGCGCGCCAACGGCGTGAGCCTGCTCCATGGCGAGGTCAGCCGTGGCATGTTCTCCGGCCTGTGGGAGGGCTTCGACATCGACGAGGTGCCGATCACCTCGATCACCAACGGGGTTCACGCACCCACGTGGGTTGCGCGCGAGATCCGTGACCTGCTCGCGGCGCAGGTCGGTCCCGAGCTCGCTATGGAGACCGAGGGCTGGGAGTCGGCGCAGGCCGTCCCCGCCGGCGAGCTCTGGGCGACCAAGCGGGTGCTGCGTCAGCGCCTCGTCGCCGATGTCCGCTCGCGGCTGCGCGTCTCGTGGACCCAGCGCGGGGCGTCCGACGCCGAGCTCGGCTGGATCGACGAGGTGCTCGATCCCGACGTCCTCACGATCGGCTTCGCGCGGCGCGTGCCGTCGTACAAGCGGCTCACGCTCATGCTGCGCGATCCCGCGCGGCTCAAGGCGATGCTGCTGCACCCCGACAGGCCGGTGCAGCTCGTCATCGCCGGCAAGTCGCACCCCGCCGACGACGGCGGCAAGAAGCTCATCCAGCAGCTGGTGCACTTCGCCGACGACCCCGAGGTGCGTCAACGCATCGTGTTCCTGCCCGACTACGACATCGGCATGGCGCGGCTGCTCTACCCCGGCTGCGACGTGTGGCTCAACAATCCGCTGCGTCCGCTCGAGGCCTGTGGCACGTCGGGCATGAAGGCCGCGCTCAACGGCGGTCTCAACCTCTCGATCCTCGACGGCTGGTGGGACGAGTGGTACGACGGCGAGAACGGCTGGGCGATCCCCACTGCCGACGGTGTCGCCGACCCCGACCGACGTGACGACCTCGAGGCCTCTGCGCTCTACGACCTGATCGAGAAGAGCGTCGCGTCGCGCTACTACGACGTCGACGCCGCAGGTCTCCCGACGCGCTGGATCACGATGCTGCAGCACACCCTCGCGACGCTCGGGCCGAAGGTCCTCGCCTCGCGCATGGTGCGCGACTACGTCCAGAAGCTCTACGCCCCCGCGGCGACCTCGTCTCGGACTGTGCTCGCCGACAACGCAGCACTGGCCAAGGAGCTCTCGACCTACGCCGCTCGGGCACGCGCGTCGTGGTCGCAGGTCCGCGTGGAGCACGTCGAGGCTTCGGGCGTCGGCGACGCACCGGAGCGCGGCACCTCGCTGTCGGTCCGGGCGTTCGTCGCACTCGGTGCGCTGACGACCGGCGACGTCATCGTCGAGCTCGCCAGTGGTCGCGTCGACCACAACGATCGCATCGTGCACCCGACCTTCGCCGAGCTGACTCCCGCCGAGTCTTATGACGGCAACCGCTGGCGGTTCGAGGACACCGTCACCCTCGACGACACCGGTCCGTTCGGCTACACGGTGCGGGTGCTGCCGAAGCACCGTGGCCTCCACGACCCGGCCGAGCTCGGCCTCCAGTCGCTCCCGGCCCCGACTGCCGCGAGCGACGACATAGCCCCCACCTACGCCCCCACCTACTAGACCGCACCGACGACGAGGCCCCCGCCCCCGCGGGGGGCCTCGTCGTTGTCGAGGACCTGGGATGGGCTGGGGCTACTCGACGCGGAAGAGGGCGACGCAGCGGCTGGCGATCGCGACGCTGTCGCCGGTCGCGGCTGTCGGGCCCTCGGACTCCGGGCGTTCGAGGGAGGTGTCGACGAGGCGGCGGTAGGCCGTGCCGTGGGGCGTCGACGGAAGCGTCAGGGGTACGTCGACCTCGCTGCGGTTGAGCACCACGAGGAACGCCGCGTCGCGCAGCGGGTGGCCATGCTCGTCGCGGGTGAAGAGCTCACCCGAGAGCGCCATCACGAGCATGTCGGTGCTGCCGTCGTGCCAGTCGCCGTCGGTCATCGGCGTGCCGTCGGGGCGCAACCAGGCGAGGTCGGCGGGACGTCCGTCGGAGGCGGGGCGGCCGTCGAAGAACTCCGTCTGCCGCAGGGTCGGGTGCGCCCGACGTACGTTGAGCAGGGTCGTGGTCCAGCGCAGCAGGTCCGACTGCCAGGGCTCGAGATCCCAGTCGAGCCAGGAGATCTCGTTGTCCTGGTTGTAGGGGTTGTTGTTGCCGCCCTGGGTGCGCCCCATCTCGTCGCCCATGACGATCATCGGAGTTCCGGTCGAGAGCAGCAGGGTCGCCTTGAGCGCGCGCATGGTGCGCAGCCGCGCCGCGCGGATCGCGGGGTCGTCGGTCTCGCCCTCGATCCCGTGGTTCCACGACCGGTTGTTGTCGGTGCCGTCGCGGTTGTCCTCGCCGTTGGCCTCGTTGTGCTTGCTGTCGTAGGACACGAGGTCGCGCATCGTGAAGCCGTCGTGCGCGGTGAGGAAGTTGACCGAGGCAGCGGGGGAGCGCCCGTGGAACACGTCCTGCGAACCGGTGAGGCGCCAGCCCATCTCGGCCGGTGGCTCGCGATGTCCGCCGCCGCCGCGCCAGAAGGTGCGTACGTCGTCGCGATAGGCGTCGTTCCACTCGGCCCACGGCGAGCCGAACATCCCGAGGCGATAGCCACCGGGGCCGACGTCCCAGGGCTCGGCGATGAGCTTGACCTGGCGCAGCACGGGGTCCTGGTGCACGGCGGCGAGGAAGGGTGAGCGCTCGTCGACGTCCATCCGCTCGCGGGTGAGCGCGGTGGCGAGGTCGAATCGGAAGCCGTCGACGTGCATCTCGGTGACCCAGTAGCGCAGCGAGTCGAGCACGAGGCGCAGGACATCGAGGTCGCCGACGTCGAGGGTGTTGCCGCACCCCGTCGTGTCGACGTAGGAGCCGCTGTGCGGTGCGAGCTTGTAGTGGTCGCGCTCGCCGAGCCCGCGGAACATGAGTGACGGTCCGTCGGGCCCGCCTTCGCTCGTGTGGTTGTAGACGACGTCGAGGATGACCTCGAGGCCAGCGGCGTGCATCGCTTTGACCATCGCTTTGAACTCCGCGACCTGAGCACCGGGACGCCGGTCGGCGGCGTAGGCACCGTGGGGCGCAAAGAAGCCGAGAGTGCTGTAGCCCCAGTAGTTCTTCACGCCTCGGCTCAGCAGCGGTGGCTCGGTGATCGACTGGTGCACCGGCAGCAGCTCGATCGCGGAGACGCCCAGCGAGAGCAGGTGCTCGACGGCAGCGGGGTGGGCGAGGCCGGCGTACGTGCCTCGCAGCTCATCGGGCACCGACGGGTGCCGTGCGGTGAAGCCCTTGACGTGCATCTCGTAGACGACGGTGTCGCCCCACGACGTTGCGGGCGCCTGGTCGTCGCCCCACTCGAAGTCGTCGGAGACGACGATGGAGCGCGGCACGGATCCTGCCGAGTCACGGGTGTCGGGCACCCGCGGGTCGGCGGCGGTGCCGGGCATCAGGACGTCAGACCACGTCACGTCGCCGTGCACCGCGCGGGAGTAGGGATCGATGAGCAGCTTCGCCGGATTGAAGCGCAGGCTCTCGTCAGGTCGCCAGGGGCCGTGCGCCCGCAGGCCGTACGCCGTGCCGAGACCGACACCTGGCAGGAAGCCGTGGTGCACGCCGTGACTGCGAGCCTCGAGAGGCACGCGTACCTCCTCACCGTTGAGGAACAAGCAGGCTTCGATGAGGTCGGCACTGGGTGCGCGCACGGCGAGGTTGAGGCCCTCGGGGGTCCAGGTGGCGCCGAGGGGTGACGGTGCCCCGGGTGGCCGGATGACGCCCTCGGACGCCGCGCGCACGGAGCCCTGATCGCTCTGCGACGACATGCCGGAGTCCTCCTCGTTGCCCGGTCCCGCCCGAGCGCCCGCCTCGCACCAGCCGGTGCAAGGGGTCAGTCTGCCGGTAGGACGCCGATCGCGCGTGCTGCGGCCCCCGTCGGCACGACGTACGCCGACCGGGCCCGCGCGGCCCACGGGGCGTGCGCTGGCTAGGCTCCGAACGCGGTCCCGTCCGGGGCGCGAGGTCGAGGTGGAGGTCTGTCGTGGGCGAGTTCGTGCGTCTCGAGGTCGAGGATGGCGTGGGCACGATCCGGCTGGACCGGCCCCCGATGAACGCCCTGTCGTCCCAGGTGCAGCAGGAGATCCGCGAGGCGGCGCACGACGCGTCGATGCGCGCCGACGTCCGGGCCGTGATCGTCTACGGGGGCCCCAAGGTCTTCGCAGCCGGCGCAGACGTCAAGGAGATGGCCGACTGGTCCTACCAGGAGATGGTCGGACGCTCGGCGGCGCTCCAGGCGTCGTTCACCTCGGTGGCGCGGATCCCCAAGCCGACCATCGCAGCCGTGACCGGCTACGCCCTCGGCGGCGGCTGCGAGCTCGCGATGTGCTGCGACATGCGCATCGCCGGCGACAACGCCAAGCTCGGCCAGCCCGAGATCCTGCTCGGCATCATCCCGGGCGCCGGTGGCACCCAGCGGCTGCCGCGCCTCGTCGGCCCGGCGCGCGCCAAGGAGCTCATCTTTACCGGTCGCTTCGTCGGTGCGGAGGAGGCGTTGCACATCGGCCTCATCGACCGGATGGTCGCCCCCGACGACGTCTACACCGAGGCTGTCGCCCTGGCGCGGACCTTCGCGACCGGACCCGCGTACGCCTTGCGCGCGGCCAAGGAGGCCATCGACCGCGGCCTCGAGGCCGACCTCGACACCGGCCTCGAGATCGAGCGCGTGCAGTTCTCAGCACTGTTCGCGACCGAGGACCGCGCTGTCGGCATGACGTCGTTCATCGAGCACGGCCCCGGCAAGGCCACCTTCGTCGGTCGCTGACCCCTTCACCGTTGATGTGTAACCACGACGGGCTATATCCCCTTGTGGTTACACATCAACGATTCTCGGGTTCTCGTCGGTGCTCGGGCCACGAGCCAGGAGCTCGCGCAGCCGGGTCCGGTCACCCACAGCGGGCTCGGTGCTCGACAGGAAGTCCAGTAGTACGCGCGCGAACCGTTCGGGCTCGTCCTGGTGGGGGAAGTGGCGGGCCTGCTCGAACACCTCAAGCTGGCTGCCGGGGATCGCCTGGTGCGTGGCGTACGCATGCGACACAGGGATGATGCTGTCGAGCGCACCCCACACGATCAGCGTGGGGCGGCCAGTGCCGAGATAAAGCCGGTCGCCGGCGTGCACCCGTTGGCCGCCGGGCTCGATGACGCTGCGGACGGTGTAGACGAAGGCTGCGCGCGCTGGCAGGTCGGCCAGCGAGGCGTACCCACGAGCCGCCTCGAGCACCGAGGGGGACAAGCGCACCGGGGTCCAGCTCAGCAGGCTGGCGGCTCGCGCGCCCACCTCGGCGATGCGCCGGTGCGCGACGAGGGGCAGCACGAACTCGGCTCCGGGCAGCGTCGCAGCGCGGAGGATCCAGCTCACCTCGCGTCCGAGACCGCCGCTGGAGACCAGGCCGAGGCGTTCGGTGTAGTCGGGGAACTGATAGGCGAACTGGAGCGCCACCCCGCCGCCGAGGGAGTGACCGACGACCGTGGCGCTCGTGTGCCCGAGCTTCTCGAGCAGGTCACGAATCCCGGCCGCGAAGGCGCCCAACGAGTAGTCGCCGCGCGGCTTGTCCGACGCACCGTGCCCCACCAGATCGGGAGCGATCACGTGTGCCCGTTCGCCCAGGGCCGCCACGACGGGTTCCCAGGTCGCGCTGCTGCTCGTCAGCCCGTGTACGAGCAGCAGCACCGGAAGCGTCGGGTCGCCCGCGACGCGGTAGGCCATCCGATGGCCGTGGATCACCGTCTCGACCAGTCGGACCCCGGATCCGTCACCATCTGCCACGGCTCCCACCATGCCACGCCGGCCCGGAGTTGCCGCTCGCCGGCGACGGCCTCCCGTGAACCGGCACGGCGACCGGGTAACGGGTACGGGCAAGGACAGGCGGAGCTAGCGTGGGCGCATGACGACGTCCCCGAACGCTTGTGTGCTCAGCGTCAATCTCGCCGTGGTGCGCCCCAACCCCTACAAGGGCGACCTGACCACGGGGATCGACAAGCGCCCCACGGATGACGCTGTGCACGTACGCGCACCCGGGACGAAGCAGGACGGGCTCGGCAGTGGCCTGGTCGGTGACTCCATCAGCGATCGACGCGCCCACGGCGGCGACGACCAGGCTGTGTACGCCTACGCTCGCGAGGACCTCGACCACTGGGCCGGGGTGTTGGGCCGCGAGGTCGCGGGCGGGTTGTTCGGCGAGAACCTCACGACGCTCGGCCTCGACGTCAACGGCGCCATGATCGGGGAGCGCTGGGCGATCGGC
>JANXWJ010000219.1 GCA_025351185.1 Candidatus Nanopelagicales bacterium | reverse complement strand
GCGGTCACGAGCGACAGGCGCAGCGCGTCGAGGCTCGTGGGTGAGGTGAGGACCTCCCACATCCGCGGCCAGGGGGCTCGCACGAAGAGCCCGACGATCGGTAGGCCGAGGAAGAGCAGGGCGAGCCCACCCGGTAGCCAGACGGGCCAAGGCGGCGCCGTCGTGGGCCGATCGCGCCGCGTCACGGAGAGGCGAATCCTGCGGCGCTGAGCACCGACTGACCGTCAGCCGACAGGACGTAGTCGACGAACGCCTGCGCAAGCGCGGTGTTGGTGCTGGAAGTGATGGGGGCGATCGGGTACTTCGTCGTGACGTTCTGGTCCTGCGGGATCTCGACCCCCACGACGGTCTCCTTGGCAGCCTTCACGTCGGTGACGTAGACGATGCCTGCGTCGGCCTCTCCGAGGACGATCTTCGAGAGCACTGACTTCACGTCGACCTCCTCGCTGACCGGTGTGACGGTGAGCTTGTTCTTGGTGAACAACGACGCCGCCGCCACGCCGCAGGGTACGTCCTTCTGGCAGACGACGACCTTCACACCGGGCTTCGCGAGGTCGGCCAGGCTCGTGACCGGCGTGGTCGGCTTAGCCGGCGTCGCGACCTCCAGGGTGTTGACGGCGAAGACCTTGTCGCCGATGGCATCGCCTGCCGTGGTGACGGTGTCCATGGTGCTCTGGCTCGCCGACGCGAACACGTCGGCAGGAGCCTTCTGGGTGATCTGGGTGGCGAGTGTGCTGCTCGCTCCGAAGTTGAACGTGATCGACGTACCAGGGTTTGCCGCCATGAACTGGGCACCGAGCGTTGTGAACGACCCCTTGAGCGAGGAGGCAGCGAACACAGTGATCGACCCCGTGGGCCGTGGCTCGGCCGCCGTGGTCCCGGTAGAGGACTCAGTTGGCGTCGTGGTCGCGGAGGAACCGCAGGCGGCGAGGACGAATGCAGTGGTCAGCAGGATGGCGGGGCGGATCAGGCGCATGGGGACCAGAGTCGCACATACGGGTGGAAATACCCTACAGATCCGCACACACGTTGGGAGCACCTCTTTTCACACGTGAATGAGAAGAGAGAATGGTGTCGCATGCGAGGCTGGCGCTGGCTGCGTCCACGCCGGCGGGGCGTGAGACGCTGCGGCGAGGACGCCGACGTCGGCGCCCCACCGGAGGTGTGCGATGTCGCTGTACGACGTAACCGCTGTCGAGACCGGCTCTGGTCCGGAGGTCGTCGCCTTCGCGCGGGTGACGCGCGCGCTCGGGCTCGGTGCGCGCTGGCCCGGTGCCGTCGCGCTCGTCCGGGCCGACGGCAGTCTGGACGGGTCGCTTCTCGGTGGTGCGTTCGATGCGAGCCTGCTCGCCGATGTGCCGGCGGTGCTCGACCCGACCGGACGGGCCACGCTGATCGACCTCGAGTTCGACCACGACGAGGCGGAGCGCGTTGGGCTGCCGTGCGGCGGTCAGGCGACTGTGCTGGTCCAGCGCATCACCGACCTCCCCGACAGCATCCGGGCCGACATCGCCGTACGTCGTCCAACTGGTCTGGTCACCACGCTCGACGGCGGCGACTTCGCCGTGCGGGCGCTCGCACCGGCGGGTGATCCGGCGTACGACGATCCGACGTCGCCCGACGCACTTGCGCAGGCGCTGCTCGGGCGGGGTGAGCCGAGCGATGCCGTGGTCGAGACCGCGGCGGGCCGGGTGCTCGTGAGCGTGTTCGTTCCCGCGCCGCATCTCGTCGTGATCGGCAGCGGTGCGCTCGCGGTTGCACTTGCCGCGCAGCTCGCGCTGCTGGGGTGGACGTGCGCGGCGCTCACGCGCGCCGACGACGGGGTGGCCGCAGTGCGGGTCCTCGGGCCGGGCGACGGGGTGCTCGTGATCGACCACCGCGGCGAGGTCGACTTCCCGGTCCTGTCGGCGGCGCTCGCGTCGGGCGTGGGCTACGTCGCGGCGCTCGGCTCGCGCAAGACCCAGGAGGCACGGCGTACGCGACTGCGCGACGGCGGAGTCGGCGAGGACGCCATCGCCCGCCTGCGCGGACCGGCGGGCCTCGACATCGGATCCCGCACCCCCGCCGAGATCGCCCTCGCCATCACCGCCGAGATGCTCGCCGTACGAGCCACCGCCACCGCCACCCCCCTCAGCAGCACCACCGGCCCCCTCACCACCCCACCCCAGCCCCCACCCCGGGAAGTCCTTGACCTCTCAGGTCAGAAGTGCACTTGAGGGGCGCATCGTGACCGCAAGTCGTGATCTTGGCCGGCGCCTCAGGGCTGGTGAGGTCAGCGGTGCTCGGGAATCTCGATGCCGACGTTGGTCGACTTCACCGTCGCGACGGCGAGCACGCCGGGCTCGAGACCGAGCTCGTCCGCGGCCTCGCGGCTCATGAGCGACACGATGCGGTGCGGACCGACCTGCAGCTCGACCTGCGCCATCACGGTGTCGCGCACCACGCGGGTCACGATGCCGACCAGCCGGTTGCGGGCCGAGGCACTGACCACCGGGCTCTCCAACGCTGGCTCTTCGGCCGCGCGCGCCGCCATGAACCGCGCCAGCTCGGCACCCTCGACGACCGCACGTCCGGCGTCGTCGGACGTGGTCGCGAGCTTCCCGGCGTCGGCCCAGCGCCGCACCGTGTCGTCACTCACCTGCAGCAGAGCCGCAGCCTCCGAGATCCGCAACTGCGTCATGCGCACGACCCTACGACGTACCCCACCCCCAGCTACGGTGTTCTTCCCTGAGGGATGATCAACTCAACTCAGGTGCACCTTCTGTCGCGGATTCGCGATCTTGGTCCACGCAGCGGGCGAGTGCAGCATGTCCATGATCACGACCCCGGGTCATTCGGTGCAGTTCAACTTCCTTGATCGTCCCCCAGGGAAGGAAGGTGGATGCCGGGGGTGGGGGGTTCGTCGAGGTCGGTGCCGGTGGCTAGGTCGGAGACCTCGATGAGGGTGAGGTCGCGCTCGTGGGTGGCGAGGTAGCTGCGGGCGCCCTGGTCTCCAGTGGCTGCTTCGCGCACGCCGTCCCAGTGCGCGCGGCCGAGGAGCACCGGGTGGCCGCGGACTCCGTCGTACGTCGTCGCCGCAAGCTCACTGCGCGACGAGGGCGCATCGCTCGACTCCAACGACGACGACTCGAGGAGCCTCGTCACTGCGGGCGCGGTGAGACCCGGGAGGTCGACCAGTGTGACGACGACGCGGTCGACCTCGTCGTACGACGACAGTGCCGCGAGGCCCGCTCGCAGCGACGACCCCATACCCTCCCGCCACTCGACGTTGACCACGACGATCGAGCTGGGCACCTCGCCGATCCACGCGCCGAGCACGACAAGGACCGGGTCGCACCCGGCGCCGCGCAGCAGCGCTACCGCGCGGTCGACCAGACGAACCCCGTCGAGCACGTAGGGAGCCTTCGGACCGCCGAAGCGACGGCCTTCACCCGCCGCGAGCACGAGGCCCGCGGTGTCGGTCACTGTTCGGCCATGGCGCGCGCCGTCATCGCGCGCACCCCACCACTCCGGCGGCGGTCCCAGGCACTAACGGGGGACGCCGGTGTGGATGGGGCCGTCGGCGGCGGTGAGCTTCGAGCCGGTGCCGCCCCATCGCTCCTGCACGATCTCCGCGGCGATCGAGATCGCTGTCTCCTCAGGCGTTCTCGCGCCGAGGTCGAGGCCGATCGGTGAGTGAACCCGCGCGATCTGCTCGTCGGTGAGTCCGGCTTCCTTCAACCGCTCGACCCGGTCGTCGTGGGTGCGCCGGGACCCCATCGCGCCGATGTAGGCAGCCTTCGTCCCGACCGCGGTCACGAGTGCCGGGACGTCGAACTTGGGGTCGTGGGTCAGTACGCAGATGACGGTGCGCGAGTCGACCGGCTGCGACGCGAGCCAGCGGTGCGGCCAGTCGACGACGACCTCGTCGGCGTCCGGGAAGCGCTTGCGCGTCGCGAAGACCTCACGCGCGTCGACGACGGTGACATGGAAGCCGAGCAGCTTGCCCGCCCTCGCCAGGGCGGCCGAGAAGTCGATCGCACCGAAGACGTACATCCGGGGCGCCGGAGCGAAGGAGGTCACGAAGACCTCGAGCTCGTCGCCGAGGCGCTCACCTTCGGCGCCGTAGTGCAGGAAACCGGTGCGACCTGACTCCAGCAACCCGAGCACGTCGGCACCCACCGTGTCATCGAGGCGCGCGGTGCCGAGCGAGCCCTCGGTGCCGGATGCGCGCACGACGAGATGGCGACCCACGTGGTGCGGACCGCGCACGATCGTCGCGACGGCGACCGGCTCCTCGGCGGCGACGCTGGCACTGATGCCCGGCAGCTCGGGCCACGACTGCGACGTCACCTTCTCGACGAACACCTCGAGGATGCCGCCACAGGTGAGCCCGACGGCGAAGGCGTCGTCGTCGCTGACGCCGTAGGTCTCGAACGCTGGCTCGCCGTTCTCCAGCACCTCGGTGCCCAGCGTGTAGAGCGCTCCCTCGACGCACCCCCCGCTCACTGACCCGACCGCCTCACCGCCGGAGGTCACGAGCATCGAGGCGCCGGCGGGTCGCGGAGCCGACCGCCAGGTGCGGACCACGGTCGCCATCGCGGCGTCCTCGCCGCGCTCGAAGGCGGCCATCAGCGCCGGAAGCACCTCACGCACGGTCGGCTCCTGCTCACGAGTTGGCGACGTCTACGGGATGCGCAGGCGCACATGTTCGAGATCAGACACATAATGCATGCATGTCTGACGTACGTCGTGCCGATGTCGTCGACGCACCCATGACGGTGCGCGACGTCGCGTCGCTCGTCGCCGACGCGGGAGCCGGCGCGGTCGTCACGTTCTCCGGCGACGTGCGCGACCACGACGGCGGCCGTTCGGTCGCGCGCCTCGAGTACGAAGGCCACCCGACCGCCGCCACAGTGCTCGCCCAGGTTGCCCAGGCGGTCGCCGAGCGCCACGAGGTCATCGCCATCGCCGTGATGCACCGGGTCGGCCCGCTCGCGATCGGTGATGCGGCGCTGGTCGCGGCGGTGAGCGCCGTGCACCGCAAGGAGGCGTTCGCTGCCTGCGCCGATCTCGTCGACGAGGTCAAGCACCAGCTCCCCGTCTGGAAGCACCAGGTCTTCACCGACGGCACCGACGAGTGGGTGAACTGCGCATGAGCGCCGACCTCGTCGACACGTTCGGTCGCGTGCACCGCGACATGCGCGTCTCGCTCACCGACAAGTGCAACCTGCGCTGCACCTACTGCATGCCGTCGGACTTCGCCGACTGGCTCCCCGGCCCGTCGCTGCTCTCGACCGACGAGCTCATGCAGGTGCTCGACGTCGCGACCTCGCTGGGCATCGACGGTGTACGCCTCACGGGCGGCGAGCCGCTCCTGCGCGCCGACGTC
Organism: Candidatus Nanopelagicales bacterium; assembly: GCA_025351185.1. Lineage (GTDB taxonomy): Bacteria > Actinomycetota > Actinomycetes > S36-B12 > CAIYMF01 > Longivirga. The sequence goes on along the minus strand of JANXWJ010000219.1, from coordinate 5,687 downwards.
GTCGATGTCGTACGCCGGATCACCGAGCTCGAGCACGCCCCCGAGATCAGCGTGACCACCAACGGTCTCAGGCTCACCACCCTCGCGCAGCCGCTCGCCGACGCGGGCCTCAAGCGCGTCAATGTCAGTCTCGACACCCTCGACCGAGACCGTTTCAAGGCCATGACGTTCCGCGATCGGTTCGACGACGTCATCGCCGGCATCAAGGCCGCACAGGCGGCTGGGCTCGCCCCGGTCAAGGTCAACACCGTGCTCATGAAGGGTGTCAACGACGACGAGGCTCCGGCGCTCCTGCGCCGTGCGCTCGACGAGGGCTGGCGGCTGCGCTTCATCGAGCAGATGCCGCTCGACCCGAGCGGCGTGTGGCTGCGCTCGACGATGATCACCGCCGACGACATCTATGCCTGGCTCACCGAGCACTACACACTCACCCCCGTGCCCGCTCGTGGCTCGGCACCGGCGGAGGAGTTCTACGTCGACGGTGGTCCCGCGACCGTTGGCATCATCGCGAGCGTGACGCGGCCCTTCTGCGGAGCATGCGACCGGTTGCGCCTCACCGCCGACGGCCAGCTGCGCAACTGCCTCTTCGCCCGTGACGAGCTCGACCTGCGCACCGCGCTGCGCGACGAGGCACTGGCGGCCGATCCCCGTGCCCTGCGCACGGAGCTCGAGCGCCGGCTGCGGCTCGTGGTGGCCGACAAGCTCCCCGGCCACGGCATCAACGACGCCAACTTCATCCAGCCCTCGCGGCCGATGTCCGCCATCGGCGGCTGACGGCTCCCTCGGGCGACCGCGAGGGGCTCGGGTGTCCCGTCATGCGGGACATCGACGGATCGCTACTCGGCAGTACCGGAGGTTGGGAGCGCCGCTAGACCCGTACCTGCGGCTCCAGCGCCACGATTCGTCCGCATCGAGTCTGAGCTTGTTCTGGACTCGGTGAGGGTTGCCTTGGTCCGGTGGCGGGTCCTCGCTCCCGGGTCTACCGTCCCCCTCACCAGTGGTTCAGGTCACATACGCACGCGGTCCCAGGAGTGCTCATGGATTTGCAGAACTCGTTCGTCGTCCCCTCCGACATCGAGACCGCGTGGAAGACGCTCCAGGACGTCGAGGGACTCGCGCCGTGCATGCCAGGAGCCACGCTCCTCTCGCACGACGGTGCTGACATGACCGGCAGCGTCAAGGTCAAGCTGGGCCCGGTCGCCATGACCTTCGCCGGACAGGCGAAGTTCCTCAGCCGCGACGAGGCCACCCACACGATGGTGATCGAAGGGGCCGGCAAGGAGACCAAGGGCACCGGCACGGCGAAGGGCGTCGTCACGGCGGTGCTCGTCGAAGAGGCCCCCGATCGCACCCGCGTCGACATCACCACCGAGTTCACGATCACGGGCAAGGCCGCGCAGTTCGGTCGCGGTGTCATGCAGGACGTTGCCGGCCGCATCATCGACCAGTTCTCCGCCAACCTCGCCGCGACGATGGCAGCCGCAGCCGCAGCCGCGTCCGCGTCCGCGTCGGGCGAGGCCGCGCCAGCAGCCGATGGCACCGCTCCTGCCGCCGCCACCGCGACGGCCGCACCCCCGCGCCCGCGCCCGCAGGCCGACGAGGCCATCGACCTGCTCGGCACGGCCGGCGCCCCGGTGCTCAAGCGCGCCATCCCGGTCGCCATCGGGGTGGTCGTGGTCGTCGGCATCATCATCTGGATCTCCAAGCGCTGAGCCGGATGTCCGGATTCGCCCTCGCCGTCGTGGCGCGCCGACCACACTGACGGCGCGCGGCTCCCATAGTTACGGCAGCACCACTGCACCGCCGCAGCACCGTAGAACGGCAGCATCGCGCTAGACGAAGTCCCACGGGGTCCCTAGTCAGTACCGAGATCAACGACGTTCTCGAGAGGTGATGGCATGCAGACACCTGCGCCTGTCGACTACGCGAAGGCGACCTCCATCGCCGACGCGCTCGCCAAGCTCCAGGCTCACGGTGAGGAAGCGCGCGTGGTGGCCGGAGGCCACAGCCTGCTCCCCATGATGAAGCTGCGTCTGGCTCGCCCAGACGCCCTGATCGACATCAACGACATCCCCGAGCTCGTGGGCATCAAGGTGGTCGGCAGCGAGATCGTCGTCGGTGCCATGACGCGGCATCGCGAGATCCTCAGCTCCGACATCCTCTCCGAGCACTACCCGATCTTCCGCGAGGCCGAGAGGGTCATCGCCGACCCGATCGTGCGCAACCGTGGCACCATCGGCGGCTCGATGTGTCAGGCCGACCCCGCTGCCGACATGTCGGCCGTGGGCTCGGCGCTGCGCGGCAACGCCGTCGTGGTCGGCCCGAGCGGCACGCGAACCGTGCCGCTGCGCGAGTTCCACCAGGGTCCTTACGAGACGGTCGTGCAGTACGGCGAGATCCTCACCGAGCTGCGATACCCGATCCGTCCGGGTGCCGGCAGCGCCTATGAGAAGGTCGAGCGCCGCGCCGGCGACTGGGGCGTCGCGACCGCGGGCGTCTTCGTCGTCGTGAGCGGTGGCGTCGTCACCGACTGCGGCATCGGTCTCGCCGCCGTCGGAGCCGACCACTACTGCTCGCCTCAGGGCGAGGCATCGCTGATGGGCAAGGAGCCGACCGAGGACAACCTCCGGGCTGCTGCTGCCGCGACCGCTGCGTCCTGCAGCCCCAATGCCGACCAGCGTGGGCCGGTGGACTACAAGGTCCACCTCGCCGAAGAACTCACCCTCCGCGCGCTGCGTCGCGCCGTCCGTTCCAGCCAGGGAGCCTGACCATGCAGGTGACGATCACCATCAACGGCGTGGAGCAGTCGCGCGATGTCGAGCCGCGCATGCTCCTCGTCCACTTCATCCGCGACGAGCTCGGGATGCGCGGCACCCACTGGGGCTGCGACACCTCCAACTGCGGTGCCTGCACCGTCACCGTCGACGGCGACACCGTGAAGAGCTGCACGATGCTCGCGGTGCAAGCCAACGGCAAGGCGGTCGGCACCGTCGAGGGTCTCGCCCAGGGCGGCGAGCTCGACCCGGTGCAGAAGGGCTTCATGGAGTGCCACGGCCTCCAGTGCGGCTACTGCACGCCAGGGATGATGCTGCAGGCCCGCTGGATGCTCGACCACAACCCGCATCCGACGGAGGAGGAGATCCGTGAGGGAATCTCCGGGAACATCTGTCGCTGCACGGGATACAAGAACATCGTCGCTGCGATCCAGTACGCCGCAGAGAACCCCGCGACCAGTGAGGTGCCCGCATGACCGCCGTGGAGGACGTACCCCTCTCAGCTGCCGGAAACCCGATCGGCTTCGGCCGGATGCACCGCAAGGAGGACGTGCGCTTCGTCCGTGGTGAGGGCAACTACGTCGACGACGTCAACCTGCCCGGCATGCTGCACAGCGCTATCCTGCGCAGCCCTTTCGCGCACGCCCGCATCATCTCGATCGACACCTCGGCTGCTATGGCGCTCCCGGGCGTTCATGCGGTCATCACCGGCGAGACGCTCGCGGGCCTCGGGCTCGCGTGGATGCCGACACTGTCGTACGACACCCAGGCCGTGCTCGCTACCGACAAGGTGCGCTTCCAGGGCCAGGAGGTGGCGTTCGTCGTCGCCGATAATCGCTATATCGCGCGTGACGCGCTCGAGCTCATCGACGTGGAGTACGACCCGCTGCCCGCTGTCGTGGATGCGAAGAAGGCGCTCGACCCGGACGCGCCGATCATCCGTGACGACAAGGAGGGCAAGACCGACAACATCGTCTACGACAACTGGGAAGCCGGCGACAAGGACGCGACGGAGGCGGCGTTCGCCGCGGCCGAGGTCGTCGTCACCGAGGACATCCTCTATCCCCGCGTGCACCCGGCCCCCATGGAGACGTGCGGCTCGGTCGCGCGGATGGACCCCACCACCGGCAAGCTCACGCTCTGGACGACGACGCAGGCACCGCACGCCCACCGCACGGTCTACGCCCTGGTCGCCGGCATCCCCGAGCAGAACATCCAGGTGATCAGCCCCGACATCGGCGGCGGTTTCGGCAACAAGGTGCCGATCTACCCCGGCTACGTCTGCTCGATCGTCGGATCCATCGTCACCGGCAAGCCGGTGAAGTGGATGGAGGACCGCAGCGAGAACCTCATGTCGACGGGCTTCGCCCGCGACTACCACATGAAGGTCTCCATCGCCTCGACGCGCGAGGGCAAGATCCAGGCGGTCAAGGTCGACGTGCTCGCCGACCACGGCGCCTTCAACGGCGTCGCGCAGCCGACGAAGTACCCCGCCGGCTTCTTCCACATCTTCACCGGCTCCTACGACTATCCGTCGGCCTACTGCTCGGTGAAGGCGGTCTACACCAACAAGGCGCCGGGCGGCGTGGCCTATGCCTGCTCGTTCCGCATCACCGAGGCGGTCTACGCCATCGAGCGGATCGTCGACTGCCTCGCGGCCGAGCTGAAGATGGACTCGGCAGAGCTGCGCCTGAAGAACTTGCTGCGCCCCGAGCAGTTCCCCTACACGAGCCCGACCGGGTGGCAGTACGACTCGGGGGAGTACGAGAAGACCATGCGCGTCGCGATGGGCATCGCGGGCTACGACGACCTGCGCAAGGAGCAGGCGGAGAAGCGTGCCAAGGGCGAGTACATGGGCATCGGCATCTCGTTCTTCACCGAGGGTGTTGGCGCCGGCCCCCGCAAGCACATGGACATCCTCGGCCTCGGCATGGCAGACGGTTGCGACCTGCGCGTGCACCCCACGGGCAAGGCGCAGGTGCGGCTCTCCGTGCAGTCGCAGGGCCAGGGCCACGAGACGACGTTCGCGCAGATCATCGCCCACGAGCTCGGCATCCCACCCGAGGACATCGAGGTCATCCACGGCGACACCGACAACACGCCGTTCGGCCTCGGCACCTATGGCTCGCGCTCGACTCCGGTCTCCGGTGCGGCGGCTGCGCTGGTGGCCCGCAAGGTGCGCGACAAGGCGCGCCTCATCGCAGCAGCGGCGCTCGAGTGCGCGCCCGACGACCTCGAGTGGGAGCTCGGTCGCTGGTACGTCAAGGGTGATCCCGAGCGCGGCCGCACGATCCAGGAGATCGCGATGGACGCCCACGGGCCGCTCGAGCTGCCTGACGGTGTCGAGGGCCACCTCGACGCCCAGGTCGTCTACAACCCGCCCGAGCTCACGTACCCGTACGGCTGCTACATCTGCGTCGTCGACGTCGACCCGGGCACCGGACAGGTGAAGGTACGTCGCTTCATCGCGGTCGACGACTGCGGCACCCGGATCAACCCGATGATCGTCGAGGGCCAGGTGCACGGCGGTCTCGCCGACGGCATCGGCATGGCGCTCATGGAGGTCATCGCGTTCGACGAGGACGGAAACAACCTCGGTGGCTCCTTCATGGACTACCTCCTGCCGACCTCGATGGAGTGCCCCGACTGGGAGCTCGGCGAGACGGTCACACCGTCGCCGCACCACCCGATCGGCGCCAAGGGCGTCGGCGAGTCCGCGACGGTGGGTTCGCCCGCGGCCGTGGTCAACGCCGTCATCGACGCGATCTCGCCCTTCGGGGTCCGGCACGCCGACATGCCGCTCACCCCGGCCAACGTCTGGCGCGCCATCCAGGGCCGCAACATCCGCACCGACCTGGCGGTGGAGTAGCGCATGAGCATGCAGGCGTTGCACGAACGGGCCGAGTCGCTCCG
>JANXWJ010000243.1 GCA_025351185.1 Candidatus Nanopelagicales bacterium | reverse complement strand
CACCTGCCCGACCGCCTGGTGCACAAGGAGATCGAGGCCGGAAGCCACTCGTCCCCCGTGCTCGGTCCACGCCGTCGCCAGAGCGGTCGGCCACGGGTCGTAGACCACATCGAGCAACGTGCCGGGGCGCTGCGGCACCTGTGCGGCGAGGCCGTCGGCCGCGCCGCGCGGAACGGTGCTCACGACGACGTCGGCTGCGAGGCCGTCGGCTGCGAGCTCCCAGGGCAGAACCTCGAGGTCGACAGCGCACGCAGCGGCGGCGGACCGCAGGTCGTCGGCCGACTCGGGGCGACGGGCATAGGCGGTGACGATGGGAGCGCCACGCCGCGCGAGGGCCGCGACGGCGGACCGGGCCGTGGCGCCGGCGCCGAGCACGGTGGCGCTGCCCCGGCCGGCGTCCTGCTCGTCGAGTGCAGCCACGAGACCTTCGACGTCGGTGTTGAAACCGAGGCGACGACCGTCCACCAGTACCACTGTGTTGGCGGCACCGGTCGCGAGTGCGAGGTCGTCGACCTCGTCGAGCAACGGGAGCACGGCCGCCTTGAGGGGCATCGTGAGCGAGAGCCCAACCCACGAGGAGTCGAGACCCTCGAGAAAGTCCGGCAGACCCTCCGCGGTCACGTCACAGCGTTCATACGTCCAGGCCAGACCAAGCTCGAGGTAGGCGGCGCGGTGCAGCACCGGGGAGAGCGAGTGCTCGATCGGGTGGCCGAGGACGGCAGCGTGCCGCCCGACCTCAGCCGGCATTCGCCTGGAACTTCTTCTTGAGCTTGAGGAAGTCGGCGTAGGTCGTGGCGAACTCCGTCGTCTTCGTCGCCGGGTCCGTGGTGACGAAGTAGAGCCAGGTCCCGGTGGCCGGTGCGATAGCCGCCTGGATCGCCGCATCGCCCGGCGAGTTGATCGGACCGGGTGGAAGTCCCTTGTTGCGGTAGGTGTTGTAGGGCGAGTCGGTCTTGAGCTGGTCCGCGGTCAGGTGCAGGTTTGCCGTGCCCAGGGCGTAGTTGACCGTCGAGTCCAGCTGCAGCGGCATGCCGGCCTTGAGCCGGTTGTAGAGCACCCGCGCGACCTTGTCGTAGTCATCCGGGCTGCCCTCGATCTCGAGGATGCTCGCGACGGTGAGGACCTCGAGGGGGGTGCGACCAAGGGTCTTGGAAGATGCCTCGAGATCGGCATCGGTGGCGGCCTGGCCAAAGCGCTTGAGCATGGCGGTGACGACCGCGTCCGGCGTCACGCCGGGCTGGAACTCATACGTCGCTGGAAACAGGAAGCCCTCGGGATCGCCCTCGGCGTAGGCCGGGAGACCGAGTGATCCGGCTCGCGACAGGGCTTCCTTGAGCTGGTCCTCGGGGATGCCGGTGGCCTTCGCCGCCGCGGCCACGGTCTTCTCCAGGCGCCAGCCCTCCGGCACGGCGAGCTTGAGCACCTGGCGTGAGGCGGGGTCGAGCAGCATCGTGACCGCCGAGTCGGTGCTCATGCCCGTGTGCAGCTGGTAGGTGCCCGGGGCGATGCTCTGCGCCCGGGAGTCCGACTCGGCCGCGTTGACGAAGCCATCGGCGCTGGCAACCACGCCGGCGTCGGTCAGCGTGCGCCCGATCGCGCGCAGGCTGTCGCCCTTGGCGACCACGATCGACACCGACCCGGTCCCGTCGCCGGAGAAGTCGTCCACGCTGCCACCGGAGAGCGACCTGACGCCGAAGAACACCCCGAGTGCGACCACGACGAGCGCCGCAACGGCGACCAGCAACGGCCCTCGACCCGAGCCGCCGGGCCGTGCCGCTCGGCCTGTGGATGCGTCGTCGTGGGCCATGCCCAGGCCCAGCTGGCTCATGGGCGGTCCTCTCGGGGTGTGGTCGCGTGCTCGAGCAGAGTCCCCGGCGGCGTCCCCGTCGACCGCTCGGAGTCCAGTGCGTGCTGGACGATGATGACAGCAGCAGCCTGGTCGATCACAGCACGACCGCTCCGCGCGTCGCGACCCGCAGCCTGGAGGCCCCGCGTGGCAGCAGCTGTGGTGAGTCGCTCGTCGACCAGGCGGATCGGTACGTCGAGGCCGCGGCGGCTCAGCGCCGCCCGCAGGTCGGCGCAATACACGCGTACGGCCGCTGCGGCCAGACCCTCGGTGCCGTCGAGCCCGAGCGGGAGCCCGACCACGACCTCGAGCGGCTCATAGTCGGCGACGAGGTCGACGAGGGTCAGCAGGTCGCTGCGCGGGGCAGCGACCGCCTTGGGGCGGGAGAGGGTCGCAACGGGGACGGCGAGCATGCCATCGGGATCGGTTCGGGCCACGCCGACTCGGACGGAGCCCACGTCGACTCCGATCCGCACGCCGCGGCGAAATCCGCCGGTTGTGGGCGACGTCACGCGGGCGTGCCGCGCACGACCGCCTGCGCTGCTGCCAGCGCCTGCTCGACCTGCGTCACGTCGGTGCCGCCGCCCTGGGCCATGTCGTCCTTGCCGCCGCCACGGCCGCCGACAGCAGCGAGCGCCGCCTGCAGGGCCCGGTTGGCCGACTGCCCGGCCGCCCGGCCGGCGTCGTTGGTGGCCGCGACGAGCGACACCTTGCCGTCGAGCACGGCCGCGCCGAGAACGACGGACGGGATCTCGCGCCGCGCCTTGTCGCGACCCTTGGTGACGAGCTCGCGCAGGCCAGCCGCATCGGTGCCCTCGGGTGCCGTGAAGGTCCACATGCGGACGTCGCCGTATTCGTGCGCAAGCCCGATGACTCCGTCGATGTTGGCCACCAGAGACGCGGAGCGCATCGTGGCGATCTCGCGCTCGGCGCTCTTGAGACGGGTCAGCGCCGCATCGATGCGCTCGGGCAGCTCCTCCGGACGGGCCTTCACGATGTCGGAGAGCTGCGCGAGAAGCAGGTGCTCGCGTGCGAGGAACCGGTAGGCGTCGACGCCGACGATCGCCTCGACCCGGCGCACGCCGGCACCGATCGAGCCCTCGCTGAGGAACTTCACCAGCCCCACCTGGCCGGAGCGCTGTGCGTGGGTGCCGCCGCAGAGCTCGCGGGCCCAGTCACCCACCGACACGACGCGGACCCGGTCGCCGTACTTCTCACCGAACAGCGCCATCGCGCCCGCGGCGCGGGCCTCGTCCTGGGTCATGTACTGCGCGTGCACGGCGAGGTCGTCGGCCAACACACCGTTGACCCGGTCCTCGACGTCGGCCATCACCGACGACGGGACGGCGGAGGAGAGCGGGAAGTCGAATCGGAAGCGACCTGGGGAGTTCTCCGAGCCCATCTGGGTCGCTGTCTCCCCCAGCGCCTCGCGAAAAGCCTTGTGCACGAGGTGAGTTGCGGTGTGGGCACGCGAGATCGCACGACGCCGTTCGAGGTCGACGGCACCGACGGCGTCCTGCCCGACGGTGGCCTCACCGACGAGCACCCGACCGCGGTGGACGTAGAGACCCGGCACCGGCTGCTGCACGTCGTCGATCTCGAGGATCGCGCCGTTGCCCAACGTGATGCGACCGGCATCGGCGAGCTGACCGCCGCCCTCGGCGTAGAACGGGGTGCGGTCCAGCACGACCTCGACGGACTCTCCCTCGCGTGCCTGCTCGACGTCGACGCCGTCGACGAGGAGGCCCTTGAGGGTGCCTTCGGACACCACCTCGTCATAGCCGGTGAAGGCCGTGATTCCGGCGGCGCCCATGATGTCTCGGTAGACCGTGGAGTTGACGTGGCCAGACTTGCGAGCGCGGGCGTTGGCCTTGGCCCGGTCGCGCTGCTCGGTCATGAGGCGACGGAAGCCGTCGCTGTCGACCTCGATCCCCTTCTCCGCTGCCATCTCCAGGGTGAGGTCGATCGGGAAACCGTAGGTGTCGTGCAGCGCGAACGCCTGGTCGCCGGGCAGCGTCGTGCTGCCGGCCTTCTGCAGATCGGCGACGGCCGTGTCGAAGATCGTCGTGCCCGTGCGCAGGGTCTGCTCGAACAGCGACTCCTCGGTCTCCGCGATGCTCGCGAGACGGCCGGCGTCGGTGACGAGCTCGGGATACTGCGGCCCCATCGCGGTCACAGTCGCCGCGATGAGCTCGCCCATCACCGGATCCCCGGCTCCGAGCAGACGCATGTTGCGTACGACCCGGCGCAGGATGCGGCGCAGGACATAGCCGCGACCCTCGTTGCCCGGGAGCACGCCGTCCTGGATGAGGAAGGCGACGGTGCGCGCGTGATCCGCGACCACGCGCAGGCGCACGTCGTCGATGTGGTCGGTGCCATAGGTCGCACCGGAGAGCTCAGCCGCACGGTCGAGGATGTGACGGGTGGTGTCGATCTCGTAGATGTTCTCGACGCCCTGGAGCAACGCGGCCATGCGCTCGAGACCCATACCCGTGTCGATGTTCTTGGCCGGGAGGTCGCCGGCGATGTCGAAGTCCATCTTGGAGCGCACGGCCGAGAGCTCGTGCTGCATGAAGACGAGGTTCCACACCTCGAGATAGCGGTCTTCGTCAGCGACCGGACCACCCTCACGGCCGTGCTCCGGGCCGCGGTCGTAGTAGATCTCCGAGCACGGGCCGCCTGGCCCGGGGACACCCATCGACCAGTAGTTGTCGGCGGCGCCGCGTCGCTGGATGCGGTCGAGCGGGAGGCCCACCACCTTGTGCCAGATCTCGAGCGCCTCGTCATCGCTGTCATAGACAGTGGCCCAGAGCTTGCGCTCCGGGAACCCGAATCCGCCGTCGGCGACAGAGCCGGTCAGCAACTCCCAGGCCAGCGGGATGGCGCCTTCCTTGAAGTAGTCGCCAAAGCTGAAGTTGCCCGCCATCTGGAAGAAGGAAGCGTGCCTTGTCGTCTTGCCCACCTCCTCGATGTCGAGGGTGCGTACGCACTTCTGCACGGAGGTGGCCGTGGGCCACGGTGCTGGTGCCTCGCCGAGGAAGTAGGGCTTGAACGGCACCATGCCGGCGTTGACGAACAGCAGGGTCGGGTCGTCGAGCAGCAGCGAGGCCGACGGAACGGCAGTGTGCCCGCGGTCGGTGTAGAAGCGCAGGAACCTGCTGCGGATCTCGGCGGAGTCCATCAGGGTCGAACCTCTCGGCTGCTCGTGCTGGTCGGTGTCGTGCTGGTCGGTGTCGTGCTGGACGGTGCGGGGCGAGGCGCCGGGTCGGCCTCGGGGGCTCGATCCTCGGTCAGCGACCGGGTTCTCGAGCCGACGGCCTCGCCCACGGCAAGCGTCGCCCGCGACGCGGCCGTGGCTGCCTTGCCGGCAGTCGCGGCGGCGAGGGTGACGTTGCCGACGACACCTCGCTCGCGGGCCTCCTCGACGAGGACCGAGCCCTTGCGTGCGGCGTAGTAGCCCGCGGCGACACCGACACTGAGCCAGAACATGCGACGCACGGTCAGTCCACCTCGGTCTCGTCGCTCGTCCTTGCGGGAGCGGCTGCGTCGTCGCGGCCGAGCTCCGACCCTACCTGCGCGACCTCGGGCGGGGCGTCGACGTTGTCGCTCACCGCGCTGTCCGTCGCCGGTGCCGGCTCGCGCCCGAGAGCGACGCGCAACCTGTCGAGGACGTCGGCGTACCTCGCCTCGGCGCCGTAGCGGGTGGGGACGTAGTAGCGGCGACCCTCAGCCTGGTCGGGTGCGTACTGCTGCGGGGCCACTGCGCCAGGCAGGTCATGGGGATAGACGTAGCCGATGCCGTGCCCGTGGTCCTTCGCCCGTGCATAGTGGCTGTCGCGCAGATGTGCTGGGACCGGACCGATCAGGCCACGTCGTACGTCGGCCTCCGCCGCGCCGATCGCGAGGGTGACGGCGTTGGACTTCGGTGCCAGGGCGAGGGCGATCGTGGCCTGCGCCAGGGTGAGGCGGCCCTCGGGGAGGCCGATGAGCGCGATGGCGCTGGCCGCCGCGATCGCGGTCTGCAGGGCCGACGGGTCAGCGAGGCCGATGTCCTCGCTCGCGAGGATCACGAGGCGCCGGGCGATGAAGCGTGGGTCCTCCCCCGCCTCGAGCATGCGCGAGAGGTAGTGCAGGGATGCGTCGACGTCGGACCCGCGCATGCTCTTGATGAAGGCGCTGATCACGTCGTAGTGCTGGTCGCCGTCACGGTCATAGCGCGGCGCGGCCCTGTCGACGGCGCGCTCGACGGCGGTGAGGTCGACCTGGTGGGTGCCCGAGTCGAGTGCCGCTCCCGCTGCCGCCTCGAGGCTGGTGAGCGCCCGACGAGCGTCGCCGCCGGCAATCCGCAGCAGGTGCTGCTCAGCCTCGGCCGACAGCTCCACCGTGGCGTCGAGCCCGCGCGGATCTGCGACCGCGCGGCGGAGCAGGTCGAGGATGTCGTCGTCGGCCAGCGACGAGAGCGTGAGGACGATCGAGCGCGAGAGCAGCGGTGAGATCACGGAGAACGACGGGTTCTCCGTGGTGGCGGCGACCAGCGTGACCCAGCCGTTCTCGACCGCCGGCAGGAGAGCGTCCTGCTGCGTCTTGGAGAAGCGGTGGACCTCGTCGACGAACAGCACGGTGCCGGTGCCGTGCATGCCCAGCGAGTCACGAGCGCGCTCGATCACCTCGCGGACATCCTTGACGCCCGCTGTCACCGCCGACAGCTCCACGAACCGCCGCCCCGTCGAGGTGCTCACGAGCGAGGCCAGCGTGGTCTTCCCCGTGCCCGGGGGACCCCACAGGATGAGGCTGGTCGGCCCCGGACCGCCGTCGTCGGCTGCGGAGATGAGGCGCCGGAGCGGGCTCCCAGCACGGAGCAGGTGCTGCTGGCCGACGAGCTCGTCGAGGTTGCGCGGGCGCATCCGGACCGCGAGAGGCGCAGAGGCGCGCGTGGGCGCCACACCGTCGTCGAACAGGCTCGCGCTCACCGTGTCAGCCTACGGCGTGGTGAGCTCTCGACCTGCTAGCCGATCCTGACCCGGTCGCCTCCGCCTGTTCGGTCGTTGGTACAGCAGAAGCGGTGACGTGATCCCCGTATCAGCGTGACGTGCTCGGGTAGGCCTCCCAGAGACCCTGGGCCTGGGCCACGGAGAGCTCTGGACCTCGTGCGGCGGCATGCCGACGACACGAGTCAGCACCTGCACGAGCCACCGCGGCACGACGTCTTCTGCCTCAGGCTGTGCCTCCATGCCACGTGCGAGCTTGCCCAGGGACTCCAGGGCTGCGGCCGAGGGGATCGTGTGCGGATCCTTGCCGAGGGCGTGAACCCGCGTTCATCTCGTCATAGACCTCCGCATCGCTTCTGGCACCCACTGCCCACACCTCCCGCCACGTCGACGACGGTGTTCCCACCGTCGTCACCTGCATCGGTCAGTCGGACAACCACAGCAACCGAGTCGGGGTTCCGACCGGCACGACTCCGGCCGCGAGGCTCTGGACCGGGGCGGCGCGCGCGTGCTGTCACTCCCGGCCTGCGGCCAGGTCGGAATCGAGTTCAGCCTCGAGCTCGGCGCGGTCGAAACCGAGCCGGGTGATCGCCTGGTTCAGGTCGGTCCTCGCACCGGCATCGGTCGCCAGCCGGGCCAGGATCAGCACTGCGTCGTGATGTGGGACTCGAGCTCGACCATGCTCATGGACGACACTGTCTAGTTTTCTGCCCAGGAGGCAAGGAGGATCCTCTGGGGCCGCATCCCCCAGGAGCAGTGCCACGGCCTCGAGCATGTGCCGGTGGGCCCTGCGTCGTCATCTGCCAGGGTTGGTCGTGTGACACCCGCACCGGACGACCACCAGCGCGAGCTCCACGCGGAGCTGCTCTCGGCCCTCGACCACGATGCCTTCGTCCGATTCGAGATCGACCCGGGCGGGCTGTCCCGGGTCCGGACCGAGCCGGGGCGAGGCGCCGCCTACGTGAGCCTGCACCCGCACCGCGCGGTCACCTGGATCACCTCCCTCGCCGCGGACCCGGGCTCGTCGGTCGACATCGCTGTCGCCGTGGGCCTGCTCGTCGACCTTGCCGCGGAGTCAGCAGCCGCCGGCAACCCGGTGACCGGAGTGACGGTGAGCCGCGGGGGCCGCGAGCTGCTTCCGGCGGAGCTCACCTCACCCGAGGCCTGGCAGTGGGACTTCTGGTGGACCGATGTCGCGCCCGCACCGGTGGTGACGACGTACGCCGACGCGCTCAGGGTCGTCAACCTCGACGAGAGCGACCCGCGCATCCCGCTGCTGCTCGGGCTCGCCTCGCCCTCGGCTCCCATCAGCCCGGGAGACCCGCGCGTGACCCGCTGGGCGGCGATCGAGGACCCCGAGGGCGGGCTGCCCGACACCGGTGGCCTGGCTGCACTGCTCGCCGAGACCCTGCACAGGTCGGGCGCCGCCCACCTGAACGACGTGGCGACGCACCCGGACCGCCGGGGCCGTTCGCTCGCCAAGGCACTCTGCGGACAGGTCACCGCCGACGCCCTCGCGGCAGGAAAGCCCGCCGTCAGCCTCGGGATGTACGCCGATAACGACCCCGCTCGCCGCGTCTACACCGCCCTCGGCTTCACCTGCGTACGAGGCCAGACCTCCGGTCCCCTCACCCAGCACCCGTCCGGGTAAGGACCCGAGCTACCGCCCTGATCCGCAGTGTGGGGCCCTGAAAGTGCGGATTGGGGCGGTAACTCGAGGACGTTCAGGTGCTGGTGATGCGTGAGGCGGCGAGGGGTTCGGGGAGGGACGGGAGCGACGGCGGGCGTCGTGGACCACCTTGTGCGCCTGCACGGCCTGGCGGTGGTAGTCCTCGAGGCTGGCGGTGAAGTCGGTCCCGAGATAGCCGACGCCGTCGACGAGGGGCCCGTGGGTGCCTTCGATCACGGCTGCGACGTCCTCGCCCGAGAGCGTCTTGTGCGCCTCGAGCGCGTGCGTCACCGCGAGCACCTCACGGCGGTTGATCCTTGCTCGGGTATCCCATGCGATAGATCCGGTCGATGCGACCCGGCCGCAACAGCGCCGGGTCGAGCGCACCGGGCATGTCGCTCGCCATCATCACGAGGATGCGGTACTTCGGCGGTGGCTTCGGCCGCATGCCGAGAGTCCGTCGTACAACACGGTTGACGAAGCCTCGCGGCTTCTTCGGACTGACCAGCTCCGTAGCCAGCGCCTGCAGCGTGCCCATGCCACCGCCACCGCCGTTGCCACCGGTCGGCACGAAGAGCTGCCGGTCGGCGAGGTCGGAGGCCGCGAGGTAGTGCTGCGCCTGCGCGAAGACGTAGTGCCCTCCGTTGGACGTGGCGCCGTTGAGCGCGTCCCACGGGGTGCGCTCCCCCATCAGCTCGGCGCGTCTCGCCTGGCTCACCGCGCCGCCGCGGCTGCCCAGGATGTCGGCCTCGTCGAAGAAGACGATGACGCCGCCCTGGCGCAGCGACAACTTGCGGAACAGCCCCTTGACCTTGAGGACCCGACACCCATGAACATGTTGATGAAGGCGCCCGGATCGACGAAGACATAGGGCTTGCCGGTCTCGCCGGGGACTGCCTCAGTGATGAGCGTCTTGCCGGTGCCGGGCGGACCCGAGAGCAGGATCCCGCCGGGGACATAGCCGCCCTTGGCCTCGATCTCTTCCGGGTTCTCCATCAAGACGATGTTCTCCCGCACTCGCTCGACGACCTTGTCCTGCCCCAGACGTCGTCGAAGCGCGTCTTCACGTCGTCGGGGAAAATCACGTCGACACCACCGCGGGAGAGGAACCAGAAGATGAGGCCGAGCTGCGCGACAGCGATGAACAGAAAGATGACCAGCTGCAAGATCATCGGGAGCTGCCCGATGAACCACGCGGGCACCTGGAAGAGCGCGAGGATCGGCGAGGTGCCGAACATGGCCGCGAGCACCGTCGACACGATGGTGGGACCCACCACCCAGCGCACCACGAGCAGGTACACCGCATCCGTACCGTCGGACAGATTGGCCGTCTGGTCGATGCTCCATTCGGGCTGTCCTGGCGCCGAGGTGTGGAGAACACCACGTGCACGCCGTCGACCTTCCCCTGACGCACGATGTCGTCGGTGGTGACCCTGACCGCCTTGCCCAGCGTCGACACCGGATCAGCCCTGTGGCGGACCGAGTGTCGCCAGGCGAGCGGAACGGGTCGGCCCCGCCGGATCAGCCTTCGGCGGTCGGGACCTCGCCCACCGAGTCACCCGCGACCGGTGCGACCGCGTCGACGCCGGCCTCCTTGCGCTGGGCCGCGGTGATGGGGGTCGGCGCAGCGGTCAGCGGGTCGTAGCCGCCACCGGTCTTCGGGAACGCGATCACCTCGCGGATCGAGTCCATGCGCGACAGCAGCGCGCAGATGCGGTCCCACCCGAAGGCGATGCCGCCGTGCGGCGGTGGACCGAACGCGAAGGCGTCGAGCAGGAAACCGAACTTGTCCTGCTGCTCCTCCGCCGAGAGCCCCATCATCGCGAAGACCCGCTGCTGCACGTCGCGGCTGTGGATACGGATCGACCCGCCGCCGATCTCGTTGCCGTTGCACACGAGGTCGTAGGCGTAGGCGAGCGCCGCACCCGGGTCCTGCTCGAAGGTGTCGATCCACTCGGGCTTGGGCGAGGTGAACGCGTGGTGCACCGCAGTCCACGCACCGCTGCCCACAGCGACGTCGCCGCTGTCGGTCGCCTTCGACGACGGCTCGAACAGCGGAGCGTCGACGATCCAGACGAACTCCCACGCCGAGTCGTCGATGAGGCCGCAGCGCTTGCCGATCTCGAGGCGCGCCGCACCGAGGAGCGCACGCGACGGCGTGGTCTCGCCCGCAGCGAAGAACACGCAGTCACCGGGGCTGGCACCGACGCGAGCGGCGAGTCCCGCACGCTCGGTGTCGCTGAGGTTCTTGGCCACGGGGCCGCCGAGCTCACCGTCGTCACCGACGAGGACGTAGGCGAGACCGCGGGCGCCGCGCTGCTTGGCCCAGTCCTGCCATGCGTCGAGGGTCTTGCGCGGCTGGGAGGCGCCGCCGGGCATCACGACGGCACCGACGTAGGGCGCCTGGAACACCCGGAACGGGGTGTCGAGGAAGTAGTCGGTGCACTCGACGAGCTCGTGGCCGAAGCGCAGGTCGGGCTTGTCGTTGCCATAGCGAGCCATCGACTCGGAGTAGGTCATCCGCGGGATGGGCGTGGCGATCTCGTGGCCGATGAGCTTCCACAACGACGTCACGACCGCCTCGCCGATCGCGATGACGTCGTCCTGGTCGACGAAGCTCATCTCGATGTCGAGCTGGGTGAACTCCGGCTGCCGGTCGGCCCTGAAGTCCTCGTCGCGATAGCAGCGCGCGATCTGGAAGTAGCGCTCCATGCCCGCGACCATGAGCAGCTGCTTGAACAGCTGAGGGCTCTGCGGGAGGGCGTACCAGGAACCCGGACGCAGGCGCGCGGGCACCAGGAAGTCTCGGGCACCCTCCGGTGTCGAGCGGGTGAGGGTCGGGGTCTCGATCTCGACGAAGTCGTGGGTGTAGAGCACCTCGCGGGCAGCGCGGCTGACCTGGCTGCGCAGCCGGATCGCCGCTGCGGGCGCAGGACGACGCAGGTCGAGATAGCGGTGGCGCAGCCGCGCCTCCTCCCCCACCTCCACGTGCTCGTCGATGGGGAACGGCAGCGGTGCCGACGTGCTCAGCACCTCGAGCGACTCGGTGACGACCTCGATCTCGCCGGTGGGCAGCTCCGCGTTGGCGTTGCCGTCCGGGCGCGCCGAGACCGTGCCGGTGACCTTCACGCAGAACTCGCTGCGCAGCGGGTGGGCGACGTCGGCGTCGCGGACCACGACCTGCACCACCCCGGACGCGTCGCGCAGGTCGAGGAAGGCGACTCCCCCGTGATCGCGGCGACGCGCGACCCAGCCGGCGAGGGTGACGGTCTGACCGACGTGCTCCGACCGGAGGCTTCCGGCGGTGTGCGTGCGGATCACGGGTGGTTCTCCTCGTTCTCGGGGCTGGCCAGGCGGACGCTCGGGTGGAGGTCCTCCTGCGGTGGGCTCCAGGTGGCCGGGTCGGCCGTCTCCTGGTCGCCGCTGCGGATGTCTTTGACGGAGTGGACGCCGTCGGCGTCGAGGAACCAGACGTAGGGAATCCCGCGACGGTCGGCGTGACGGATCTGCTTGCCGAACTTGTCGGCCTTGGGCGCGACCTCGGTGCTGATCCCCCGAGCCCGCAAGGCTGCCGCGATGTCGTCAGACGTACGCCGGGACTCCTCGTCGCTCACCGCGACCAGCACGCAGGTCGGCACCGAGCGGCTCGCAGTGACGAGCCCGCGACCGACGAGCACTCCCATGAGCCGGCTCACGCCGAGGGAGATGCCGACACCGGGATAGGTGGTCTTGCCGTCGCTGGCGAGGGAGTCGTAGCGACCGCCGGAGCAGACCGATCCAAACGACTCGTAGCCGGTGAGCTGGGTCTCATAGACCGTGCCGGTGTAGTAGTCGAGACCGCGTGCGATCTTCAGGTCGGCGACGAGCGCCCCGGGCATGCGTTCGTGAGCCGCACCAACGACCGCAGCGAGGGCCGCGAGCCCTTCGTCGAGCAACGGGTGCTCGACGCCGAGAGCGCGCACCCGCTCGACGAACGAGGTGTCCTCGCTCCGGATGGCAGCCATGTCCAGGCACTGCTGAGCGCCCTCGGCCGGCAGCCCGGCCTCGGACTCGAGGAGCGCCGCGACCTTCAGCGGCCCGATCTTGTCGAGCTTGTCGATGGCCCGCATGGCAGCGGCGGCATCGCTGGCCCCCGCGCCGAGGAAGAAACCCTCCGCGAGCTTGCGGTTGTTGACCAGGATGACCGCCTGCGGGCACGGCAGCTCACGGAAGACCTGCGCCATGACCAGCGCGACCTCGACCTCGTGGTGGAAGGCGAGGGTGTCTCGGCCCACGATGTCGATGTCGGCCTGGGTGAACTCGCGATAGCGCCCCTCCTGGGGTCGCTCGCCGCGCCACGCCTTCTGGATCTGATAGCGGCGGAACGGGAACTCCAGATGCCCGGCGTTCTGCAGCACATAGCGGGCGAACGGCACGGTGAGGTCGAAGTGCAGTGCGAGACCGGCGTCTCCCTCGTCGCTCGCGGCGTGCAGCCGCCGCAGGACGTAGACCTCCTTGTCAATCTCGCCCTTGCGCAGCATCTGCTCGAGCGGCTCGACCGCACGAGTCTCCAACGAGGAGAAGCCGTGCAGCTCGAACACGCGACGCACCGTGTCGAGGATCGCAAGCTCGACGATGCGCTCGGAGGGCAGCCACTCGGGAAACCCGGACAGCGCGGCGGGGCGGCTCATCACAGCCCCCGGCGCGGGGCGGCTGACGTCTCGGCGAGCGCCGTTAGGTAGGGGTTGGTGAGCCGCTCGCGACCCACTGTGGTGGTCTCGCCGTGACCGGGCAGCACGACGGTCTCGTCGTCGAGCGGCAGCACCTTCGTCGTGAGGCTGCGCAGCATCGCCGCGTGGTCGCCGCCGGGCAGGTCGGTGCGCCCGATCGAGCCCTCGAAGAGCACATCGCCCGAGAGCAGGAGCGGGGGCACGCCGAGCTCGCCCTCGCGTCGGAACATCACCGAGCCGCGGGTGTGCCCCGGCGCGTGCTCGACGACGAGACGCAAGCCGGCCAGCTCGAGCTCCACGCCGTCGCTGAGCAGTCGCAGGTCGTCGGGCTCGCTCGCGGGCAGCCGGTCGCTGGTCAGGGCCGCCAGCGCCTCGCGGGTCTGCTCGCTGATGCCTGACATCGGGTCGCTGAGCATGCCTCGGTCGTCCGGGTGCAGGTAGGCCGGGATGCCGCGGGCCCCGCAGACGGGGACCACCGACCAGACATGGTCGATGTGACCGTGGGTGAGCAGGACCGCCACGGGCTCCAGCCCGTGCTCGCCTAGGGCCTCCTCGATGCCATCGATGGAGTCCTTACCTGGGTCGACGATCACGCACTGCTCACCGGCCTGGGGCGCGATGACGTAGCAGTTGGTGCCCCAGGGGCCCGCAGGGAAGCCGACGACGAGCACGGGCGGAGGCCTCCAGGCGTCGGGCACGGGGTGGCCGGGGTGATCACCGCCGACACGCAGAGCCTACCCGCCGCCCCGCTGGCGGTCGCCCGGGTAGTCGTCCCTACACTCGGGCCGGGTGCGGAGTGTCACGTCAGCACAGTGTCACCGCGAACGAGACGGGAGCCTCGGAGCGTGTCGAGCAGCAACAAGCGTGAACGTGAACTGGCACGCGACAAGTACGAGCGTCAGCAGCAGCGTCGGATCGAGCGTGAGGCGCAGCGCAAGCAGCGCAACCGGGTGCTCGCGGTCGTGGCCGGCCTCGTCGTGGTGCTCGGAGCCGTCGCCGTGGTCGTCCTGTCGTCACGAGGGGACTCGGCCCCGGCCGCGTCGCCGTCAATCTCCGCGTCGGCCTCAGCGTCGGCGAGCAGCAGCGCCAGCGCCTCCCCCAGCGGGTCGGCGTCCACGGCACCCGTCAAGGGGTGCACCACCGCGCCCGCCGCCACGACCAAGACCGCGACGTGGCCGGCTCCGGGCGGCACCTCGCTGCCCACTGACACGCCGACCTTCCTGTCCCTGACCACCAACTGCGGCGAGATCGTCCTGCAGATGGATCCGGCGGCCGCGCCCAAGACGACGCAGTCGATGGCGTTCCTGGCCGCCCAGGCCTTCTACACCGACTCGGACTGCTTCCGCCTCACGACCAAGGGCATCTTCGTGCTCCAGTGCGGCAGCCCGACCAACAACGGCCAGGGGGGCCCGGGCTATTCGATCCCGGATGAGAACCTCCCCAAGGACGGCGCCAACAACTACCCCGCGGGCACCGTCGCGATGGCCAACGCTGGCGCCGGCACAGGCGGCAGCCAGTTCTTCATCGTCTACAAGGACACAACACTCGGGCCTAGCTACACGATCTGGGGCAAGGTGGTGTCCGGTCTCGACGTGGTCACCCGCGTCGCAGCTGCAGGAGAGAAGACTGGCGCGGGCGACGGAGCCCCCAACCAGAAGATCGTCATCACGAAGGCATCGACCCGCGCGACGCAGGCCGGCTGAGGAGTGAACCAGGACATGAGCGACACCACGAGCACCGACGCCTTTCCCGATCCGACGGACGTCCCCGCTGCGGACCCCGCAGCGGCAGCGCCGCCGGCTCCGACCGCAGCGGCGACGCCGGCCACGGCCGGCGGCAGCGACGATCTGGCAGCAGTGCTCGTCGTGCTGACCCAGTCAGGCCGCAGCGCCAGCGGCTCCGTGGCGACGCCCACTGGGGCCGAAACGCCGGGACCGGCTGCAGTTGTGGGCGCCGCAGTGCCCGCCGACACCGTCGCGGCCGCGCCCGTCGTTGGTGAGCCCGTGGTCGCTGAGCCCGTGGTCGCTGAGCCCGTGGTCGCTGTGCTCGTGGTCGCTGATCTCGTGGTCGCTGAGCCCGTCGAGGCTCAGACCGCCGTTCCGGAGGGCGTAGTGCCCCAGGTCGTCGAGGTTGCGGCCGTCGAGCCCGAAGTCGCCGAGCCCGCGGCCATCGAGCCCGCGGTCGAGAGCGTCGAAACTGTCCAGGACGAGGTCCCCGTACCGGAGCCCGCACCTGCTGTGGCCGGGGGCGTCGCGGCTGCTGCCCCGGACTTTGACGTTGCCGCTGCGGCGAGCGCATCCCCGACGACCGACGTGCCAGTGACCGCGGAGCCTGCTGTGGCAGCGCCTCCCGCACCTGCGAGCGTCCCCGACAGCAACGCACCCCGCCCGGGGCCGCGACCGAGCCCGGCGGCCCTCGCGGGTCTGACCCGCCCGGCTCCGCCGCGACCGGTCGCGATCGGCCCGGACACGGCCGCGACGGCGCCTCCGGCGCCCGCGACCACCGGGCCGGAGCTCGACGCCGATGAAGCCCCGGTGCCTGCTCCTACCGACTCGCACACGTTCGGGCGCGTCGACGACGATGGCACGGTGCACGTGACGCTGGCCGACGGCACCGAGCAGCCTGTCGGTCAGTGGGCTGCTGGCACGCCGACCGAGGGCCTGGCCTTCTTCGTCCGCAAGTACGACGACCTCTCCGTCGAGGTCGACCTCGCCGCGCGCCGCCTCGCGGAGGGCAAGGCCGCTCCCGAGCAGGCCGGTGCCGTCGTGAAGCGGGCTCGTGAGTCGCTCGTGTCGCCGTCGATGGTCGGCGACCTCGCGTCGCTCACCGCACGGGTTGACGCTCTCGACGCGCTCGTCGTGGAGCGTCGCGCCGCAGCGGCCGAGCTGCGCGCAGTGGCCAAGGCCGCCGCGCTCGCTGCTCGTGAAGCCATCGTGGCCGAGGCCGAGGCGCTCGCGCAGTCGACGCAGTGGAAGTCCACGGGCGACCGGTTCAAGACGTTGCTCGACGACTGGAAGAGCGCGCCGAGGGCCGACCGTGCCGGCGAGCAGGCGCTCTGGAAGCGGTTCAGCCACGCGCGCTCGCAGTTCGACAAGCACCGTCGGCAGTACTTCGCGCGCCTCGACAGCGAGCGTGGCGAGGCCAAGCAGGTCAAGGAGTCGCTGGTCGCGGAGGCTGAGGCGCTGTCTGGCTCCACCGATTGGGGCGCGACCGCCGGCTCCTACCGCGACCTGATGGCCCGCTGGAAGGCCTCAGGCCGTGCGGGCAAGGCCGACGAGGACGAGCTCTGGACCCGCTTCCGTGCGGCCCAGGACTCCTTCTTCAGCGCCCGCAACGCCGCTCTGGGTCAGCGCGACGCCGGTTTCGCGGAGAACCTCGCCGCGAAGGAAGCCCTCCTCGTACAAGCCGAGGCGATCCTCACCGCCGACCTCAAGTCAGCGAAGTCGACGCTGCGCTCCATCCAGGAGAAGTGGGAGCAGGTCGGTCACGTTCCCCGCGGCGACAAGGAGCGCATCGAGGCCCGGCTGCGCAAGGTCGAGGAGAAGCTGCGCAGCGGCGAGCAGGACCAGTGGCGGCGTACCAACCCCGAGGCCCGGGCCCGAGCCGAGGCGACGGTCGAGCAGTTCCAGGGATCGCTCACCAAGCTCGAGAAGCAGCGCGCCGCTGCCGAGGCCGCAGGTGACACGCGTAAGGTCGCAGACGCCGACAGCCGCATCACCACCACGAAGGCCCTCCTCGACGCCGCCCAGAAAGCAGCAGCCGAGTTCGGCGCCTGACCCCCCATCAGCGCCCCCACTCCCCAGCTCGCGCGCTCCCCGGCTAAACCGGTGAATGTGCCCCAGCGTGCGATAGGCGCAACTCACGCGCCCTTCACGCACCGGCGGCCGTCCCGCCGATGAATGTGCCCCAGCGTGCGATAGGCGCAACTCGGGCGCCCTTCATGCATGGGACGCAATCGCGACGGGGGCCCCTGACGTGCGCCTAACGCACGTCGGGGCACATTCACCAGAACACAGGGGTGGGGTGGGCTGGTGGGGGGAGTGTGCGGGGTACGGGTGGGGGTCAGACTCGGTAGACGTCGTAGACGCCTTCTACGGTGCGTACGCCCTTGAGGACGCTGCCGAGGTGGGCGGCGTCGGCCATCTCGAATGTGAAGCGTGAGAGGGCGATCCGATCGCGCGTGGTGCTCACCGATGCCGAGAGGATGTTGACGTGCTGGTCGGACAGCGCGCGGGTGACATCGGAGAGCAGCCGTGACCGGTCGAGCGCCTCGACCTGGATGTTGACGAGGAACACGCTGGTCGCCTTCGGCGCCCAGGTCACCGGCACGATGCGGTCGGGCTCCTGGCGCAGCGACGCTACGTTGACGCAGTCGAGCCGGTGCACGGAGACCCCGTGGCCACGCGTGACGAATCCGAGGACCTCGTCGCCCGGCACCGGGGTGCAACAGCGAGCCAGCTTGACCCACACGTCGTCGTCGCCGTCGACCACGATCCCGGGGTCACCCTGCGGGCGCGCCTTGCCCTGCGACACCTTTTGCGGCGTGATGACCTCGGCGAGATCCTCGGTCGCGCCGTCGGCTCCGCCGTGCGCCGCCATGATCCGCTGAACGATCGTCGCGGCGGAGACCCGGCCCTCTCCCACCGCGACGTAGAGGGACGTCACGTCGGGGTAGTGCAGGTCGGCGAGCATCGCCTGCAGCGCGCCGTTGGACATCAGCCGGTGCAGCGGGAGGCCGGCCTTGCGCATCGCGCGGGTGAGCGACTCCTTGCCCGACTCGACCGCCTCCTCGCGGCGCTCCTTGGAGAACCACGCCTTGATCTTCGACCGGGCCCGCGGGCTCTGGACGAACTGCAGCCAGTCGCGGTTGGGGCCAGCGCTCTCGGACTTCGAGGTGAAGATCTCGACGACGTCACCGGAGGTGAGCCCCGACTCGAGCGGCACGAGCTTGCCGTTGACGCGCGCACCGACGGTGCGGTGGCCGACCTCGGTGTGGACGGCGTACGCGAAGTCGACCGGCGTCGCACCCCCGGGCAGCGCGACGACGTCGCCCTTGGGGGTGAACACGAAGACCTCGGTCGAGCCGAGGTCATAACGCAGCGCGTCGAGGAAGTCGTCGGGGTCGTCGGTCTCGCGCTGCCACTCGAGGAGCTGGCGCAGCCAGCCGAGGTCATCCGGGCTGCTCTTGCCGCCGACGTTGCCCTGCTTGTAGCGCCAGTGCGCCGCCACCCCGAACTCGGCCGCGCGGTGCATGTCCATCGTGCGGATCTGCATCTCGACCGGCTTGCCGGTCGGTCCGATCACGGTCGTGTGCAGCGACTGGTACATGTTGAACTTGGGCATCGCGATGAAGTCCTTGAACCGGCCGGGGACCGGGTTCCAGCGCGCGTGGATCACGCCGAGCACGGCGTAGCAGTCGCGGACTGACTCGACGAGGATGCGGATGCCGACGAGGTCGTAGATGTCGGCGAAATCTCGGCCGCGCACGATCATCTTCTGGTAGACGGAGTAGTAGTGCTTCGGTCGACCTGTGACAGTCGCCTTCACCTTCGCCTCGCGCAGATCAGCCTCGACGATGTCGCGGACCTCGGTGAGGTAGTGGTCGCGCTCCGGCGCCCGCTGCCCGACGAGGCGCACGATCTCGTCGTACATCTTGGGATACAGGGTCGCGAAGGAGAGGTCCTCGAGCTCCCACTTCATGGTGTTCATGCCGAGGCGGTGCGCGAGGGGCGCATAGATCTCGAGGGTCTCGCGCGCCTTCTGCTCCTGCTTCTCCGGCGGCATCCAGCGCAGCGTGCGCATGTTGTGCAGCCGGTCGGCGAGCTTGATGACCAGCACCCGGATGTCACGCGCCATCGCGACGACCATCTTGCGCACGGTCTCCGCCGCCGTGGCCTGGCCGTACTTCACCTTGTCGAGCTTGGTCACACCGTCGACGAGTGCGGCCACCTCGTCACCGAAGTCCTCGCGCAGAGCGTCGAGGGAGTATTCGGTGTCCTCCACAGTGTCGTGCAGCAGCGCGGCGGCGAGGGTCGGAGCGGTCATCCCGAGCTCGGCGAGGATCGTCGCGACGGCGAGCGGATGGGTGATGTACGGATCGCCCGAGCGGCGCCTCTGGTCACGGTGCAGGTAGGCCGCACGCTCGTAGGCGGCCTCGAGGATCTTGAGGTCGGCCTTGGGGTGGTACTGCTTCACGGTGCGCAGCAACGGCTCGAGCTCGGGGTGCATGCTCTGCCGCGCTGATCCGCGGCGAGGTGTCATGCGTCGAAGGGAACGGCGACTGGTCGCCTCGACAGCGGGCGACGGAGCAGGAGCCGGGGCAGGCGGCAACGCGGCGGGCGCTGGTGCACCCATACCTGCGACGACGTCCTCGGCCACGCTGCTCCTCGGGGAGGGGATGTACCGAGTCTAGGGTCGCACGCGGCAGCACACGCGCGCGGCACCACTCACACGGTGCGCAGCGCCACCACGGGCAGCTCGCCGAGCGCGGCACGACCACCGAGTGCGGCGAGCTCCAGGAGCACTGCCACGGCTACGATCTCCGCCCCGGCGGTACGCAGCAACGCGGCAGCAGCGGCCGCGGTGCCACCTGTCGCGAGCACGTCGTCGACGATGAGCACGCGGTGGCCGGCGGCGACCGCATCGACCTGCATCTCGAGGGTGGCGACGCCGTACTCCAGGGAGTAGGACTCCGAGTGCACGTCGCCGGGCAGCTTGCCCTGCTTGCGCACGGGGACGAACCCGAGGCCCATCGCGACCCCGAGCGACGCGCCGAGGATGAAGCCACGCGCCTCGACGCCCGCGACGAGGTCGACGCCGGTGATCCCGCGTGCTGCGAGCGAGTCGCAGAACCCCTGGGACACAGCGGGAATCCCCCGTGGGTCCGCAAGCAGCGGATTGATGTCGCGGAAGACGATGCCCAGCACCGGCCAGTCGGGGATCTCGCGGATCCGCTGGTCGAGCAGGTCGTCGAGCTCCGACATCACATCTCCCGCCCCGGCGACGAGGGCTATCTCTTCTTCGTGCGCTGGCTGCGGGTGGTGTTCTTCTTCGGCTGGCTGCGCGGCCCGGTCGACGCTGCGCCTCCGGAGAGCGACTCACGCGTCACGCCGTCGGCGTCGTCGATGACCTCGTCGGTGTCGACGGTGTCGAGCACTGCCGTGGCCATGGTGCTGCCGGTCGCGGACTTGCGCGCCGACCGCTTGCCCTCGCCGCTGGCGCGACGCGCGGCGACACGGGCCGTGAGGGCCTTCATCTCCGGGCGTCGCTCCTGCAGCTGGCACGCGACCGGGGTCGCGATGAAGATCGAGGAGTAGGTGCCCGCCGCGGTGCCGATGAACAGCGCCAACGCGAGGTCCTTGAGGGTGCCGGCCCCGAGGATCCCGACCCCGACGATGAGGATCGACGCCACCGGGAGCAGCGCCACGACCGAGGTGTTGATGGACCTGACCAGGGTCTGGTTGAGCGCGAGGTTGGCTGCCTCGCTGTAGGTCGCGCGGTTGCCCGACGTGATCCCCCGGGTGTTCTCCTTCACCTTGTCGAACACCACGACGGTGTCGTAGAGGGAGAAGCCGAGGATCGTCAGCACACCGATGACGGTGGCGGGCGTGACCTCGAACCCGGTCAGTGCATAGATGCCGATCGTGATGAGGAGGTCGTGGAGCAGCGCGACGAGCGCCGCGATGGCGAGCCGCCACTCGAAATAGGCCGAGAGGAACACCACGACGAGCACGAGGAAGACGATGAGGCCCTGCACCGCGCGTTGGGTGATCTCACCACCCCAGCTGGGGCCGACCAGCTGCACGCCGATGTCGCCTTGCGACACACCGAGGTCGGTGGCGAGCTGTCGGGTCACGGTCGCGGACTGGTCAGGTGTCAGCGGCGGGGTCTGGATCCGGATCTTGTCGCTGCCGACCTGCGTGACGATCGCTGCGTCGGCTCCGGGCACGCCGGACTTCTCGACCGAGGCGCGCGCCGACTCCACCGTGGCAGTCGCCGACGGGACGGTGAACTGCGAACCGCCCTTGAACTCGATCCCGAGGTTGAGGCCGCGGCCAAACAGCCCGACGAGCGCGAGGATCAGGATCAGGCCGGAGATGGCATACCAGCGGTTGCGCTTGCCGACGAAGTCGTAGGAGACCTCGCCGCTGTAGAGGTTGTGTGCCAGCGTGCCCATGCGGGACATCAGGACTCCTTCGCCGGGCGGGTGCTGGAGGACGGGACGATCTCACGCTTCACGCCGAGACGGTCCGGCGACAGGCCGGTCCAGTGGCTGCCCGAGGTGAACCACGCCGTGCGCATGAGCAGCGACACGAGCGGGCGGGTGAAAGCGAACGCGACACCGACGTCGACCAGGGTCGTGAGACCGAGGGTGAAGGCGAAGCCGCGGACGCTGCCGACCGAGAGGAAGTACAGCACGACGGCCGCGAGGAACGACACGAAGTCGGCCGCGAGGATCGTGCGCCTGGCCCGGATCCACCCGGCGTCACCGGCGGCGCGCAGGCTGCGACCCTCACGGATCTCGTCGCGGATACGTTCGAAGTAGACGACGAACGAGTCCGCGGTGATTCCGATCGCGACGATGGCGCCGGCGACCCCCGCGAGCGAGAGCGCGAAACCGAGCTGACGCCCGAGGACCACGAACAGGCCGTAGGTGATCGCTGCCGCGACGAGCAGGGAGGCCACCGCGACGAGACCGAGCGCGCGGTAGTAGATGACGAGGTAGACGATCACGAGCAGCAGGCCGAGCGCACCGGCCAGCAGACCTGCGGTGAGCTGGTCCTGGCCGAGGGTCGGTGAGACCTGCTCGACGGACGACACCGTGAGGGTGACCGGCAGCGAGCCGTACTTCAGGACGTTGGCGAGCGCCTTGGCCTCTTCGGCGGTGAAGCTGCCGGAGATGACGGCGTTGCCACCCTGGATGGCCTGGCTGACGTAGGGCGAGGACTCGACGAGCCCGTCGAGCACGATGCCGAACTGGTTCTGCGGCGAGGGGTTCTTCGCGAGCTCACCTGTGACCGTCGCGAACTGCTGCGCACCGGTGCTCGAGAAGGTGAGGTTGACCTCCCACCCACCTGCGCCCTGAGGGCTCAGACCGGCCGAAGCACCCGTGACCTCGGTGCCCTGGACCGCGGCCTTGTCGAGGATGTACTTGACCTTGCCGTCCTTGGAGCAGGTGACGAGGTACTTGTTCGGGTCGGCCGGACCACCCTTGGTGGCACCGGTCTTCGCACAGTCCAGATCGGTGAACGCCTGCTGCAGCGCAGCGTCGTTGGCCGTCGACTGGATCGGCGGGAGGCCGTTGACCGAGGTGATGGGTGCCGTCGGAGCCGCGCTGGGCGTCGCCGACGGCTTGACGGACCCGGACGCACTCGGGCTCGGGCTGGCTGAGGTCGCCGTGCCGCGTACGGACTTGGGCAGCCGTGCGCCGTTGCCGGACGCGGAGGCCGTCGGGGACGCCGACACCGACGGGGACACCGACGGAGTGGCCGAGGTCGCTGACGCCGAGGGGCTCGCCGACGGGCTGCCCGCCGACACCGATGCCGACGGCGAGGCGGCGACGCTGCTCGAAACCGAGGGGCTGGCGGAGGGGACCACGGCGGCAAAGCCGTTGTCCTCGATCAGCACCGGCCGGAAGTCGAGCTTGGCGGTGGTCGCCAGGGAGTCGAGGATCGCCTGGTTGGTGGCACCCGGGATCGACACGATGATGCTGGCTCGCTCGCCGCTGCCCTGAGTCGTCACCTCGGACTCGGCAACACCGAGGCCGTCGACGCGCTGGCGGATGATCTCGACGGTCTGCTTGAGCTGGTCGTCGGTCACCGTGCCCGTGGCGCCGGGCTCCTGCACCGGCGACAGGATCACCTGGGTGCCGCCCCTGAGGTCGAGGCCGAGCTTCGGGGTGTGCGGGTCCCCCGCGAACGTCCAGACGCCGAGCGCCACCAGGAACGCCGCGAGGATCGCGAGCGTGCGTCCGGGAGCGGTGTGCCGCTGAGTCGGTGCTGCCACCGTCGTGTCTCCTGTGCGTCCCGTCGCGGCGCTGGGGGCCCCGGGCGGGAACTGTCGTGCCCGCCGTGCGCGGGACCTGCGGTGACGGCCCGAAGGCCGTCGATGGGGAGTACAGGGTCCGAGGACCCAGCACGGCGCGGCGACCAAGGCCCCCAGACGTCGTGCCCGAGCAGTATGAAGGACGCCGGGCTGCTCCGGGACCAGGGGCTACGCCTCAGGCGTGTCGTCGCCCGATGAGGACGACGGAAGTTCACCCTGCGTTCCCGGTGTGACGGGCTCCTCGATGACCTTGGCGACCGCGGCTGCGACGTAGGTCACGACCACGCCCGGCGCGATCTCGAGCTCGACCTGGTCGTCCGTGACGGCGACCACGGTGCCGAAGAGCCCGGCGGTGGTCATCACCCGCTTTCCGACCTCGAGCTTGGACTGCACCGCACGCGCGGCTGCGCTGCGAGCCCGCTGGGGACGCACGATGAGCAGCCAGAAGGCAGCAGCGATCAGCAGGATGGGAAGCAGGGCGCCGAGCTGGTCCACAGGTGGTCCTTGTCCTCACACCGGCGGTCCCGGCGACGGATCACGAGTCTAGGCCGCGACGTCCGCTCCGGTTGTCGGCGCTGTGGCTCAGGCCTCGTCGCCATCGGCAGCGACCACGTCGGCGAACGGGAGCACCGGGGTGCTGCCCACCGGCGGCCTGAGCCCGAGGTGCGCCCAGGCTGCCGGGGTCGCGATGCGGCCACGCGGAGTACGGGCGAGGAGGCCAGCTCGCACCAGGAACGGCTCGCACACCGTCTCCACGGTCTCCGACTCCTCGCCCACGGCCACGGCGAGGGTGGACAGGCCCACGGGCCCGCCGCCAAACCGGCGCAGCAGGGCGTCGAGCACCGCGCGGTCGAGCCGGTCGAGGCCGATCTCGTCGACCTCATAGAGCGCGAGCGCCGCCTGCGCCACCGTGAGGTCGACGTGGCCGTCGGCTCGGACCTGGGCGAAGTCACGCACCCGGCGCAGCAGCCGGTTAGCCACGCGCGGGGTGCCGCGGCTGCGCGAGGCGATCTCCGCGGCGGCATCCCCGGACAGCTCGACATCGAGCAGGGCCGCGCTGCGCACCAGGATCGCGTGAAGGTCTCGAGTGTCGTAGAAGTCCATGTGGGCGGTGAAACCGAACCGGTCGCGCAGCGGGCCGGGGAGCAGGCCGGCGCGGGTGGTCGCGCCCACCAGCGTGAAGGCCGGCAGCTCCAACGGGATCGCGGTGGCCCCAGGCCCTTTGCCGACGATGATGTCGACGCGGAAGTCCTCCATCGCGAGATAGAGCATCTCCTCCGCCATCCGCGACATCCGGTGGATCTCGTCGAGGAAGAGCACCTCCCCCGGCACGAGGCTCGAGAGCACCGCGGCGAGGTCGCCCGCATGCTGCAGGGCCGGGCCGCTCGTGACCCGCAGCGGCATCCCGAGCTCCGCCGCGATGATCATCGAGAGCGTCGTCTTGCCGAGGCCGGGCGGGCCGGCCAGCAGGACGTGGTCGGCCGCGCGGCCACGCGCCGATGCCGCCTCGAGCACCAGGCCGAGCTGGTCCTTGACCCGCTGCTGGCCGATGAAGGCATCGAGGGTGCGCGGACGCAGCGCACCCTCGGCGGCCGCGTCGTCACCCACGACCTCCGGCGCGACCAGCCGAGAGTCGTCGTCATAGGGGCCGTCGGGGACGACCTCGAGATCACGTTCGTCGGTGCCGCGTGCCGTGCTCATCCACGGTCCAGGGAGCGCAGCGCGGCGCGCAGAGCGGTCGAGACATCGGCGTCAGGCTCGACATCGAGCACGACGGCCGATAGGGCCGCATCGGCCTCACGGGTCGACCAGCCCAGCCCGACGAGCGCGGCGTGCACCGGTCCCTGCCAGGCCGGTCCGACGTGCGACGGCCTGGCCGAGAGGTCGACCAGGCCGCCCGCGGGCGCGCCGAGGCGATCCTTGAGCTCGAGCACCAGGCGTTGCGCGCCCTTGCGGCCGACACCGGACACCTTCATGAGCGCCGTGACGTCGTCGGTGGCGACCGCCTGGCGCAGCGCGTCGGGCGAGTGCACCGCCAGCATCGCCTGGGCCAGCCGGGGGCCGACACCGGTGACCGTCTGGAGGATGTCGAAGACTCTGCGCTCGTCGTCGTCGGCGAAGCCGTAGAGCGTGAGGGAGTCCTCGCGTACGACGAGGCTCGCCGCCAGGTTCGCCGCCTGCCCGACGCGCAGGTCGGCGAGAGTACCGGGGGCGCACTGCAGCTCCAGCCCGATCCCCCCGACGTCGAGCACGGCGGTGGTCAGGCCGAGCGAGGCGACGGAGCCACGTACATAGGCGATCACGAGGTGCCTCCCACGGCGACGCGACGTCCCGGTGCCGGCCGGGTGGCGGGCACCGAACGCGGGATCCGGGACTTCGGCGCGGCGGCTGCCGCTGCGGCCAGACGCGCCGAAGAGTCGCCACGCCAGAGGTGGCAGATCGCGAGCGCGAGCGCATCGGCCGCATCGGCCGGTCGTGGGACCTCGGTGAGTCCGAGGAGGCGTACGACCATCGCACCGACCTGGGCCTTGTCGGCGCGGCCCTGCCCCGTGACCGCGGCCTTGACCTCGCTCGGCGTGTGCATGGCCACCGGGATGCCGCGGCGGGCGGCGGCCGTGATCGCGACCGCACCGGCCTGGGCTGTGCCCATCACCGTGCGGACGTTGTGCTGGGCGAACACCCGCTCCACCGCGACGGCATCGGGCTCGGTCGCGTCGAGGACTGCCTCGATGCCCCGCTCGATGGCGAGGAGCCTGCTGGCCAGGTCGAGGTCAGGTGCGGTCACCACCACGCCGACGTGCACCAGGCTGAGGCGTCGACCCGGCGTGCCGTCGACCACACCGATCCCGCAGCGGGTGAGACCAGGATCCACGCCGAGCACACGCATGAGGTGAGGGTCCCTTCGCCGTACGATCGCGCCCGAACAGGTGTTCGGATGCTAACCGACAGCGCCGCCCCGCCGAGCGCGCCACGCCGAAACACCCGGCAACGCCTCCAGCAGCCCCCGGAACCTCGGGCTAGGCGTCCAGCAGCTCGAGGATCTCGTCGCTCACGTCGGCGTTGACGTAGACGTTCTGGACGTCGTCGTTGTCCTCGAGGGCATCGATGAGCTTGAAGACCTTGCGGGCGGTGTCCTCGTCGACCTCGACCTGCATGCTCGGCAGGAACGAGGTGTCGGCCGACTCGTAGTCGATGCCGGCAGTCTGCAGCGACGTACGCACCGCGACCACATCACCGGCCGCGGAGACCACCTCGAAGGCCTCACCGAGGTCGTTGACCTCCTCGGCACCGGCGTCGAGCACGTGCTCGAGCAGGTCGTCCTCGGTGAGCTCGCCCTTGGGCACGATGACGACACCCTTGCGGCTGAACAGGTACGACACAGATCCCGGGTCGGCCATCGAGCCGCCGTTGCGGGTCATGGCCACGCGTACGTCGGACGCCGCACGGTTGCGGTTGTCGGTGAGGCACTCGATCAGCACCGCGACACCGTTGGGGCCGTAGCCCTCGTACATGATCGTGATGTAGTCGGCGCCGCCGGCCTCGACACCCGACCCGCGCTTGAGCGCACGGTCGATGTTGTCGTTGGGGACGGAGTTCTTCTTCGCTTTGTAGACGGCGTCGTAGAGCGTCGGGTTGGCGTCCATGTCACCGCCACCGGTGCGCGCCGCGACCTCGATGTTCTTGATCAGCTTGGCGAACAGCTTGCTGCGCTTGGCATCGACCACTGCCTTCTTGTGCTTCGTGGTCGCCCACTTGGAGTGGCCGCTCATGCCTTCCCTCTCACCATCTCGACGAAGTACTCGTGAACACGCGTGTCCCCGGTGAGTTCCGGGTGGAAGGACGTCGCGATCAGATCACCCTGCCGCACTGCGACGATCCTACCTGCGGCCGGGCCGGTGGCGACGGTCCCCAGGACCTCGACCTCCTCCCCCACCGTCTCGACCCACGGAGCGCGGATGAAGACCGCGTGCACGGGTGCGTCGCCCAGGACGGGCATGGAGAGATCGCCCTCGAAGCTGTCGACCTGACGGCCGAAAGCGTTGCGGCGCACGGTGACATCCAGGCCGCCGATCGTCTCCTGGTCGGCGCGGCCACCTTCGATCCGGTCCGCGAGCATGATCATGCCGGCGCAGGAGCCGTACGCCGGGAGCCCTGATCGGACGAGCACGCGCAGCGGCTCGAGGAGCCCCCACCGGACGGCCAGCTTGCTCATGGTCGTCGACTCCCCGCCCGGGATCACGAGCGCGTCGATGCCGTCGAGCTCGGCGATCGTGCGGACGCGACGGGTCAGGGCACCGCAGGCCTCGAGGGCGTGCTGGTGCTCGCGGACGTCACCCTGCAGCGCGAGGACCCCGACGAGCGGGGCCCCGGTCACCAGCCGCGGTCTTCGAGGCGGTGGTGGACGGGGATGTCGGCGACGTTGATGCCGACCATGGCCTCACCGAGTCCGCGGCTGACCTTCGCGACGATCGAGGCGTCGTCGTAGTGCAGCGTCGCCTGGACGATCGCGTCGGCCCGCTGCTGCGGGTTGCCCGACTTGAAGATGCCGGATCCGACGAAGACACCGTCGGCGCCGAGCTGCATCATCATCGCCGCGTCGGCCGGGGTGGCGATGCCACCAGCAGTGAAGAGGACGACCGGCAGGTGTCCGAGGCGGGCGACCTCGACGACGAGGTCGTAGGGAGCCTGAAGCTCCTTGGCCGCGACGTAGAGCTCGTCAGGGGCCATCGACGAGAGCCGGTTGAGCTCTGCCCGGATGGTGCGCATGTGCTTGGTGGCGTTGGATACGTCGCCGGTGCCGGCCTCGCCCTTGGAGCGGATCATCGCTGCACCCTCGGTGATGCGACGCAGCGCCTCGCCGAGGTTGGTCGCACCGCAGACGAAGGGGATGGTGAAGGGCCACTTGTCGATGTGGTTGGCGTAGTC
Organism: Candidatus Nanopelagicales bacterium; assembly: GCA_025351185.1. GTDB lineage: Bacteria > Actinomycetota > Actinomycetes > S36-B12 > CAIYMF01 > Longivirga. The sequence goes on along the minus strand of JANXWJ010000243.1, from coordinate 14,511 downwards.
GGCCGGGGTCAGCACCTCGGACTCGTCGATGTAGTCGACACCGAGCGACTGCAGCACCTGGGCCTCGACGAAGTGACCGATGCGCGCCTTGGCCATCACGGGGATCGACACTGTCGCGATGATCTCGTCGATCATGTCGGGGTCGCTCATGCGTGACACGCCGCCCTCGGCGCGGATGTCAGCCGGGACCCGCTCGAGCGCCATGACGGCGACCGCGCCGGCGTCCTCGGCGATCTTGGCCTGCTCGGCGTTGACGACGTCCATGATCACCCCGCCCTTGAGCATCTCGGCCATGCCGCGCTTCACGCGCGCAGTGCCTACCTCGGGGCGGTCGGAGTCGGTTGTGCCGTTGCCGGTGGCGCTGAGCTCGGACTGGTCGGACATCGAGGACCTCATGAGTCGGAGGAGTGGGTGCTCGGCGGCTAGCGCCGACACCGATCAGGATACCGGTCTCACCCCAACCCGCCCTACGACGGTCGGGAGCGTGCCTGCCCGGCTGCTGGCCGGGACGGCCTGTCGGACGATCCAGGGATCGGCCGCTCGTCGCTAGGCCAAGGTGGCCTTGGACCTGTTGTTGATGAGCGCGACCCAGACCTGACCAGGCGCGAAGGTCACGACCTGGCCGTCAGCACCGGTGAACGTGGTTCCACCGGTGGCGGAGCGCCGTGACCAGGTCACGGCAAATGCCTTGCCGTCACGCAGGACCCAGCCCTTGCCCGTTCCGACCGTGTCGAGCTTGGGTGTGTGGCCGCTGAACTTGTCGTGGTAGCCGGAGTCGGTCTGCCGGACGTACTGCAGGACGACCGTGGTCGCGTGCTGGGTGCCACCTTCGCTGGCGCGTGCCGGCTTGCCGTTGAGGCGTACGTCGAAATACGCGGCCGAAGGGTTCCACACGAACTGCGCCTGCGACGCGGGGTAGGGCGCCGTCGCCACCTTGACGACCTTGCCACCGGCGGGCGTCGTGGTGGAGAACACGAACCCGATGTCCTGCGCCACCGATGCCCGGGGTGCCCGGTCGAGGAGCAGCGCCGGCTTGCCCATGAAGTTGTAGGGAGCCTTGCGGCTCGAGTCACGGAAATAGCCGCGCGGCCCGGTGTCACCGGACACGTCGTAGAGCGATGCCCGCGCGATGACAGGGCGCAGGAGGTGCTGGCTCCCGGAGTAGGCGAACGCCGGCTTGCCGAACTGCGCGAGCAGGTCGATGTCGGAGATGCGAGCGCTGCGTACGGGACCGACCACCTTCGGCAGCATGGTCGAGAACACCGCTGCGATCCGGGTGAGGCCGTACTCCACCTCTTCGACGTAGACGATGTCAGCGTCCTTGAGACCGCTGTGCGGCTGGGCGAAGGTCGTGTTGTCGAACTTCACGACCAGGACCCTCTTGCCCGCTCCCCCAGCGCGTCCGGAGAACGGCGACGCGTCGGCCGGGATCCCCGTGCCGTTGGACGGTGCGACCGACGGCGACGGCGACGGCGACGTTGACGCTACGGCGGTCGTGGAACCCGTCGCGACGCTGGCCGCGGTCGAGACCGCCGAACCTGCTGTCGACGAGCTGCAGGCCGTCAGCGCCAAGGACGCAACGGCGGCAGCCACCAGGCCCGCCGCGGAGATGGGAGCTCGCCGCACGCCTCGCACGATGTCCACGCCTTTCCCAAGGGCTCCCCCGATGGAGCCGCCCCAGGAGGATACGTCCCACGCCGTCACCGGCCGGCGAGCCCCGCCGGGACGGTGTCGTCGAAGTCGGCCGTCGCTGGTAGCGCGGTGTAGCCGGCGAGCCGGAACCATCGCACCACGCGCTTGCGACGCAGCTGAAGACAGCTCCGCACGACATCGTTGTGGAACCGGCGCGCCAGCTCGACGCGGCGGCACGCCACGGCGAGCTCCCCGATCATCTGCGCGGCCACGGCATCGTCGGGCCCGGCGGCCTCGAGGACCGCATCGACGTCGTCGCGCCCGCTGAAGACGGCGCCGAGAGTGCGCGTCAGCTCGCTCTCGGCGAGGAGCCGCGCCGTGTCGTCATCGGGGTCGGCGGTCAGGGCCTCCTGAGCCGACGCCGACAGCAGCAGCGACGACGCCGGGTCGAGGAGCCCCGAGGCCGAGAGGTCCTGAGCCGCGGCGACGCGGCGCAGGAGCTGGGCGTCGAGGCCGGCGTGCGTCGTCTCGATCCGGTGGTGGAGCCGGTCGAGCCGACCGGCCATCGACGAGAGATAGACCGCGATCGCACCGAGCACGATAGCGGCGAGCAGCACCTCGGTGAGCGTCGTCACGACTGGTCCACCCAGCCTGCCCGCGACGACAGCCGCCCGATGACCTGACCGCGGAAGTCCTCGGTGACCTTCTCCCCCGTCACCGTGACGGCGTCGTAGACCTCGACCACGCGTTGCGCCACCGTGACCCAGTCGAACTCGCGTGATCGTCGCAATCCCGCGTCGCGCAGGCGTTGACGCTCGATCGGATCACTCAGCAGCGCGATAGCACTGCGCGCGAGGTCGGCCGGGTCCTCGTTGGCGAACGACGCGCCCGCCCGACCCTCGTCGGTCACCCGACGGAAGGCGTCGAGGTCGCTCGCGAGCACCGCGGTGCCGCTCGACATCGCCTCCAGCAGGACGATCCCGAAGCTCTCACCGCCGGTGTTGGGCGCGACGTAGATGTCGGCAGAGACGAACGCCTGCGCCTTGACCTCGTCGGAGACCAGCCCGAGGAACTCCACCCGATCAACGATCCCCGGTGTGAGGCGCGCCCGAAACTCCTCGACGTCGCCCGGGCCGGCGACGAGCAGGCGCACGCCCGGGTGCGCGCGGGCGATCTCCGGCAGTGCCTCGAGCAGCACGCTGAGCCCCTTGCGCGGTTCGTCGATGCGACCCACGAAGAACAGCGACCCGCCCTCGCCCGGCCACCCGGGCAACGGCTCCGAGTGACCGTAGGCAGAGCAGTCGACGCCGTTGGGGATGAGCACCGCGTCGCCGCCCATGTGCTCCACGAGGGTCTGTCTGGCGGCCTCGCTCACGGCGATCCGGCCGGACACCTTCTCGAGCGCCGTCTGGGCGATCGGATACATCGCCGACAGCGCGCGCGAGCGCTCCATCGACGAGTGCCAGGTGGCCACGATGGGACCCTTCGCCGACCAGCACGACAGGATCGAGACACTGGGCGACACCGGCTCGTGCACGTGGAGGACATCGAAGTCGCCGGTGCGCAACCACCGACGTACCCGTCGCACCGTCGCGGGACCGAAGGCTACCTTGGCCTTGGACCCGTTGTAGGACAACGACACTGCGCCACCGGCAGATACGACGTAGTCCGGCAGATCGGTCTCGTCAGCGCACGGTGCGAGGACGCTGACCTCGTGGCCGAGCCGCTGCAACGCCACCGCGAGATCGTTGACGTGGGTGCGCACACCTCCCGGCGTCGACCAGTCGTAGGGACAGACGAGTCCGACCCTCACCGACGTCTCTCCCCGCCATGGGCGCTCACTGTGCCGGAGCCTTGCGCGGGTCGAGATCGGCGACCCAGAGCCGCTGCAGCATGTGCCAGTGCGCCGGGTGCGCGGCGATGCCCTCGGCGAACTGGTCGGCCACGAGCTGCGTCGTACGGAAGATGCGGCGGGATCGCTCGCCCTCCTGCGGCACCTCGACCGGGGTGTGGAACTTCACCCAGTTGTGATCGTCCTCCCACCACAGCGACGCAGTGAGCAGGACGGCACCGGAGTCGACGGCGAGCGCGGCGGGCCCGGCGGGGAACTTCGCCTTGGCGCCGAAGAACTGCACAGGGACACCGGAGTTGCTGATGTCGCGGTCGCCGAGCAGGCAGACCAGCCCGCCTTCGCGGAGCTTCTGGACGAGGTAGGGGAAGGGCGGGTCGCCACCGGTGAGCGGGATGACGTCCATCCCGAGGCCGGTGCGAAAGGCCATGAACTTCTCGTAGAGGTCCTCGGGCTTGAGCCGCTCGGCGACGGTCACGACCGGTGAGTGCACGAGCGTCGCCCAGGCGCCCGCGTGGTCCCAGTTGCCCATGTGCGGCAGCGCGATCACGACTCCGTTGCCTGCGGCGAGAGCGTCGGCGAGCACGTGGTTGTCGACGATGCGGATGGTGTCGACGATGCGCTCGTGGCTCCAGCCCGGAAGCCGGAACGCGTCGCACCAGTAGCGGAAGTAGGACCGCATGCCCGCCCGGGACAGCACCCGGAGCTCTGCCTCTGTCGCGTCGGGGCCGATGACGTGGCGGATGTTGCCCTCGAGGCGCAGCACGTCGCTGCCCCGACGCGACCACAACGTGTCGGCGATGCGCTCGAAGGTGGAGTAGGCCAGCTTCTCCGGCATCCGCTTGACGGTCGCCCACCCGGCGCCGTAGGCCCAGGCGACCAGGGTGTCGTTGACGCTGCTCACGCCTGCTCCTCCACGACCTGGTTGCCGGCGCTGAGCTGATGGCGCACGTGGAGCACCCGCTGACCCACCGTGAACCAGGTGAGCGCGGCCAGCGCCCACAAGGCCACCGGCAGGATGAAGGGCACCCCGAGGCCGTAGAGCAGCGCCGCCGCTCCGGCGATGATGAGGCGCTCGGCCCGCTCGGCGATGCCGACGTTGCACTCGACGCCGATGCTCTCGGCACGTGCCTTCGCATAGGACACGACGGCCCCACCCACGAGGCACGCGAGCGCGGCACCCGAGGTCCTGAGATCGCCGGCGTGGGCGAAGCCGAGGACGACGCCACCGAACATCGCGCCGTCGGCGACCCGGTCGAGGGTGGAGTCGAGGAAGGCGCCCCACGGTCCGGACCGCCCCGACATCCGCGCCATCGTGCCGTCGAGCAGGTCGCTGAACACGAAGAGGGCGATGACGACGACTCCGAGGGTCCACTGCTCCCGGGAGAAGAACCACAGGGCGGCGACCGAGGTCCCCAGCGTGCCCACGATGGTGACGGCGTCGGGGGAGACCCGGAGCGCGAGCAGACCACGGGCCACGGGATCGATGACGACGGCCATGACACGTCGGGCAGCAGCGTTGTTGAGCATGACGGTGACGAGACTAACGGCGTACGTCACATGCGAAGCAGTTGCCTCGCGCGATCCGCAGGAGAAAGGTGGGTGGCACGGTCCATCGGCAACGACGCGGAGGCGATCGACATGGCAGACAAGAACAGTTCAGGAGTTGCGGGCAGAGCACCCGTGGCCGACCGACCCGACAGGATCCGCAACGTCGTGCTGGTCGGCCCGTCCGGTTCTGGCAAGACGACTCTCGTGGAGCAGCTCCTCGTGGCGGCTGGCACCCTGCCCCGCCCCGGACGCGTCGAGGACGGCACCACGGTGTCGGACTTCGACGAGGCCGAGCTCCGGCAGCAGCGCTCGGTGGGCCTCGCCCTCGCGCCGATCGAGGTCGACGGGGTCAAGATCAATCTCATCGACACGCCTGGATATGCCGACTTCGTGGGTGACCTTCGTGCTGGCCTGCGCGCCGCTGACGCCGCACTCTTCGTCATCTCCGCCGCCGACGGGGTCGATGCCTCGACCCAGCTGCTCTGGGAGGAGTGCGCCGCGGTCGCCATGCCGCGTGCGGTGGTGGTCACCAAGCTCGACAAGGAGCGCTCGGACTTCGCCGACGTGGTGGCGATCTGCCAGCGTGTCTTCGGTGAAGGTGTGCTGCCGCTCTATCTCCCGATGCACAACGATGACGGCTCTGTGGGCGGCCTCATCGGGCTGCTCTCCCAGCAGGTCTCGGACTACTCCGGTGGCGAGCGCGTCACGCGCGAGCCCGACTCGCAACACGTGCCGCTCATCGAGGAGGCACGTGGCTCGCTGATCGAGGGAATCATCGGCGAGAGCGAGGACGAGACCCTCATGGACCGCTATCTCGACGGCGAGGACCTCGACGTCGACACCCTGATCGCCGACCTCGAGACCGCCGTGGCACGTGGCAGCTTCTACCCCGTCGTCGCGTCGGCGCTGACGCCGATCGGCTACGGCACGGTCGAGCTTCTTGAGGTCATCGTGCGGGGCTTCCCGTCGCCGCTCGAGCACCCGCTGCCCGCGATCACCTCGCCCGACGGCGAGCCCCGCGAACCGCTCGCGTGCGACGTCGACGGCCCGCTGTGCGCGGAGGTCGTCAAGACCACCACCGACCCCTACGTCGGTCGCGTGTCCCTCGTCCGAGTGTTCAGCGGCACGCTGCGCCCCGACCAGACCGTGCACGTGTCGGGTCACTTCGCACCAGACCGAGGGCACGAGGACCACGACATCGACGAGCGCGTGGGCACCCTGTCGTCTCCGCTGGGCAAGACCCAGCGCTCGGTGGCGCACGCCGTCGCCGGTGACCTGGTGGCAGTTGCGAAGCTCACGCGCGCCGAGACCGGAGACACGCTGTCGGACAAAGAGAGTCCGCTTCTCGTCGAGCCGTGGATCATGCCCGACCCGTTGCTGCCTGTCGCGATCGTGGCGCACTCCAAGGCCGATGACGACAAGCTGGCGTCGAGCCTCGGGCGCCTGGTGGCCGAGGACCCGACCATGCGCCTCGAGCGCAACCCCGAGACCAATCAGCTCGTGCTCTGGTGCATGGGAGAGGCGCACGTCGACGTGTTGCTCGACCGGCTGCGCAACCGCTACGGCGTCGGGGTCGACTCCGTGCCGTTGCGGGTGTCCCTGCGCGAGACGTTCGCATCGTCGAGCAAGGGCCACGGCCGCCTGGTCAAGCAGTCCGGCGGGCACGGCCAGTTCGCCGTCTGCGACATCGAGGTCGAGCCGCTGCCGTCAGGATCGGGCTTCGAGTTCGTCGACAAGGTCGTGGGCGGCTCCGTACCCCGCAACTTCATCCCGAGCGTCGAGAAGGGTGTGCGCGCCCAGATGGAGCGGGGTGTGGCGGCCGGCTACCCGGTCATCGACATCCGGGTCACGCTCGTCGACGGCAAGGCACACTCGGTCGACTCCTCCGACATGGCCTTCCAGCAGGCCGGGAGCCTCGCGCTCAAGGAGGCGGCAGCAGCCGCGTCCGTGTCGCTGCTCGAGCCGGTCGACCGGATCCACGTGCACGTCGCCGACGAGTACGTCGGCGCCGTCATGAGCGACCTCTCGAGCCGCCGTGGCCGCGTGTCGGGAAGCGAACCCATCGGCACCGGTCGCACCCAGATCGTCGCCGACGTGCCGCAGCTCGAGCTGACGCGCTATGCCGTCGAGATCCGCAGCCTCTCGCACGGCACAGCGACCTTCACCCGCGCCTACTCCGGCCACGAGCCGATGCCCCCGCAGGTGGCCAAGAAGATCCAGGAGGAGTCAGCAGCCCGCTGACCCACCACCTCGTCAGCGGCGCGGGTCAGAGCTTGCAGGTGGGGGTGCCGCCGGGGAGGCGGTGGCGGTTCTTGGCGACCACGACGTAGATCGCGGCGGCGACCCAGGAGGCGGGCGGGATCGACGGGAGCGCGCCGAGACCCCGCCAGAGGGCACCGGACACTCCCCCCGTGGTCGTCCCGCCGCGGCGCAGCAGAGCGCCCACGGCACGCGCGCCCTGTGCGCGGGTCGTAGTGGGTAAGGACACGTCGCCGATCCACTGCAGCTTGGCGTGAGCCTCGACCTCGGTGAGTCCCAGCGCCGCGAGGTCGGTGCGCTGATAGGGCCGAGCCGCGAAGCTGTCGGGAAAGTGGTCCTCCAGCCAGCGCACGCTGGTCGAGCAGAAGGCGCAGTCGCCGTCGTAGACGAGCAGTGAGCCGGTGAGCAGAGCGGTGGTCACCCCCTCACGATCCGTCCGCGGGCGGGGGTTCGGCAAGTCGGCGCGCATCGTCGAGACCCGAACGCATCGTCTCGAGCTCCGTGGTGAGCGACCCCACGAGCTCCGCCGCCTTGTCGTGCTCGATGGCCGTCGCCCCCAGCGCCACCACCTCGCCCATCCGAGCCGCGAGACCCTCGAGTCCCAGCACCGCGGTCTCCATCCGGGCGAGCAGGGTGTCGCGCAGCGTCACCAGGCGCACCGCCACCTCACGCTGCTGGGACACCGCGGTCAGCGCTCGCTGGGTCTCGGCGCGCAGCCGGTCGTCCGTCGCGGCTGCAGCGCTGCCGGTCAGGCGCGCTGTCTCGGCGTCGAGGCGTCGTACGTCGGACCCGGCCATCGACTGCTCGACCAGGGTCACGCGGCCCCCGACCTCGCGAAGGGCGTCGAGCGCCTGCGCGGACTCGTCGTCGACATCGGCGACCTGGTTGCGCAGCCACGGGTCACCGGGTGCCTCGGTGAGCGCCGCGATCCGCTGCACGGCGGCATCGCCGCGCATCAGCAGCCGGGCGGCGGGACTGTTGGGTGGCGGGAGCGGGAGCTCGTCGGGCCGGGTGCGGTCGGCGTACTCGAGCTTCTTCGGTTCCTTCGAGCCGGTGGCAGCGCCGAGGAGCACCTTCGTTCCGAGAACGGCTGCGCCGATGGCGACGCCGACGGGGATCGCTGCTGGGCCGAGGGACAAGGCGAGCGCAGCCCAGCCGACACCGCCCGTGACGCCGGCGACGAGCCAGCCCCACGGGTCGCGCAGCTCGTCACGCACGCCCATGGGGACATCCTCCCCGGTCGGCGATCAGAAGTTCGACAAGACGCTCGCAAGGACCTTGCCGATGCTCGCCGGGTCTGACGCGTCGTAGTAGGCGGCGCTCGAGCCGTCGGCGATCTTGACCAGCGCCTCCTTGTCGGCGTCAGTGCTGTAGCCGATCGGGAAGACCCGGATCGAGGTGTCGAGGCTCTCGCCGCCGAGCTGGGTCACCAGGCTGTCGAGGTCGGAGTCGGCGGGGAACTCGTTGCGACCGTCGGTGAGGATGACGATCGCGTTGATCTTGCCGGTGTCGAGCTCGGAGAGCATCTGCTTCTGGGCGGCGCGCAACGTCGCATAGAGCCCGGTGCCACCGTCGGGGACGAGGCCACCGATCGCTGTCGTGATCCTCGGGATCGTCGCCGACGCCTGCCCGACCGGCACGAGCTCCTTGTACGGCGTATCACCGTCGAGCTGGGTGGAGAAGGCCCACAGACCGAGCTGGTCGTCGGGTGCGAAACCCTTGACCGCCTCGGTGGCCGCCGACTTGGCGAGGTCGAGCTTGGTCCTCCCGCTCCCGCCCACCTGCTCCCCCATCGACCCGGACACGTCGAGGATCATGAGCACCCGCGCCCGCTTGCGCAGGCTGTCCCACGACGCCTGCACCTTCTCCAGCACCGAGGGCGCCGGAGGTGCGAGCACCACCGGCGGACCTGCGGTCAACGCGCCGTTGTCCGGGACGAGCACCGGGCCAGGCTTGCCGTCGAAGGAACGGAAGGCCGCTGCCTGGAAGCGGGCCTGCTGCTCCGGTGCGCGGACGAAGGTGAGGAAGTCAGCCGCGGCCGCCTTCTTCTCGGCGGTCACCCAGTCGGCGTTGAGGATGACGAACGGGTTGTCCGACAGCAGCGTGCCGTCCTTGGGATAGATCGCGACGAGCGGCACCTGGGGCTTGGCGCCCTGGCCCAACGTCGAGGGGTCACCGGAAGGATTGCCCTGGTTGTAGTCCCAGACCGACTTCTCCTCGACGGTCACCGCGGAGACGTAGGTGAGCCCGCGACCGGCGGCGTCGGCCTTGGCCATGTTGCCCAGGAAGGTCAGCGTGGTGTCGCCGTAGTGCACGACCGAGGACTCGATCTGCTTGACGAAGGCCTGGGTCTTGGGGTCGGCGACGTTCTTCGCGGTGAGGTCCGACGACAGACCGGTCGCGGCGAAGTAGGTCGCGATCGTGGCGTTGAGGCCGGAGGTCGAGAAGTGCGGGTTGGTCTTGCCGAGCTTGAAGCGTCCCCACTCCGGGTGGCCGACCGAGCCCCAGCCGCGCGGGTCCTTGGCCAGCGTGAACAGGTCGCTCCAGCCGAGCGGCTTCGACGGCCAGCCCAGCGCGGTCGCCATCGGCCTCGGCATCGCGACGACGAGCGGGGTCTGCGCGATGCTCTGCAGCTGCGCGGGCACGAGGTCGGGCTTGTCGAGCGCCGTCGTCCCCTGGCGCAGGAGCACCGTCCACGACGACGCCGCGGGGGTCCAGACGTCGGGACGCGGCCCGTCGACCTTCTCGTCCCAGCCCCGCGCGAGCGCGATGGAGGCACCGCCGCTCGCCTTGCTGACCACCGTGACCTGGGCACAGGTGCCGCCGACCTGGTGGCCGGCCTGGTTGTACTGCGCCGCCATCGACTTGAGCAGCGCGGCCTTCTCGCTGCTCGCGGCGATCGCCACCTGCGTGCACGACGGGTCGAGGGTCACCGGGGTGTCCGGCAGGCCGGACTCGGACGCGACCGGGTCGCCGGCCTGCGGGGCAGATGATGCCGAGCCACCGAAGACGAGGCGCACGACGAGGACGAGCGCCACCCCGATCACCGCCGCCGCGATCAGCGGCACCCTGCTCCGGCTCTCCGCCACGTCAGCCCCCACGCTCCGGTCGAACGACGAGGCCTATGCCTGCGCCGTTGGCGACATTGTGCTCACCATGCTGCGGCTATGAGGTCCCGGGATCCCTCAAGCAGCTCCGGCATGGTCTTCGTGCCCCCCACGACGGTGATGAAGTTAGTGTCCCCGCCCCACCGCGGCACCACGTGCTGGTGCAGGTGACCGGCGATGCCGGCCCCCGCGATCGCGCCCTGGTTCATCCCGATGTTGAAGCCCTGAGCGCCCGACACCCCACGCAGAGTCGTCATCGCGTGCTGGGTGAAGGCACCGAGCTCGGCAACCTCGGCCGCGTCGAGCTCGGTGTAGTCAGCCACGTGGCGATACGGGCACACCATGAGGTGACCCGCGTTGTAGGGATAGAGGTTGAGCACTGCGTAGACGAGCTCACCGCGCGCCACGACGAGGCTCTCGGCTCCCTCGAGCGAGGGCGCGCGACAGAACGGGCAGTCATCGCCCGAGTCGGTGTGCGTCGGCTTGTTCTCGCCGCGGAGGTAGGCCAGGCGATGCGGTGTCCACAACCGGTCCCAGGCTTCGGCGCCGCTCATCGCGCGGTCACACCTGCACCCGACGCTGCACCGCGTCGACGATCTCAGCGATGGCCTCGGCGATGGGCACACCGTTCTTCTGGGTCCCGTCGCGATAGCGGAACGACACCGCACCCGAGGCGACGTCCTCGTCACCGGCGATGAGCATGAAGGGCACCTTCTGCTTCTGCGCGTTGCGGATCTTCTTCTGCATCCGGTCGTCACTGGTGTCGACGTCGATCCTGATGCCCGCAGCCCGCAGCTGGACGGCGACGTCCTGCAGATAGGCGACGTGCCCGTCGGTGATGGGGATACCCGTGACCTGGACCGGCGAGAGCCAGACCGGGAAGGCACCCGCGTAGTGCTCGAGGAGCACGGCGAAGAACCGCTCGATGGATCCGAAGAGCGCACGGTGGATCATCACCGGTCGCTGGTGCGAGCCGTCAGCGGCGGTGTACTCGAGCTCGAAGCGCTGCGGCAGGTTGAAGTCGACCTGGATGGTCGACATCTGCCAGGTGCGCCCGATCGCGTCGCGCGCCTGCACCGAGATCTTCGGCCCGTAGAACGCCGCGCCCCCGGGATCCATCACCAGCTCCAGGTTCTGTCGACCGGCGGCCTGGCGCAGCGTCTCGGTCGCCCGCTCCCAGTCGTCGTCGGTGCCGACGAACTTCACCGGGTCCTTGGTCGAGAGCTCGAGGTAGAAGTCCTCGAGGCCATAGTCGCGCAACAGGTTGAGGACGAAGGTGAGCAACGAGTCGAGCTCGTCGGGCATCTGCTCGGGCGTGCAGTAGATGTGCGCGTCGTCCTGGGTGAAGCCGCGCGCCCGGGTGAGCCCCTGGATCACGCCGGACTTCTCATAGCGATAGACGGTGCCGAACTCGAAGAGCCGAAGCGGGAGCTCGCGGTAGGAGCGACCGCGGGCGTCGAAGATCAGGTTGTGCATGGGGCAGTTCATCGGCTTCATGTAGTACTTCTGCGGGGCCCGCTTGAGCTCGCCGTCCTCGCCGTACTCCGCGTCGAGCTCCATAGGCGGATACATGCCCTCGGCATACCAGTCGAGGTGGCCGGAGGTCTCGAACAGCCCGGCCTTGGTGAGGTGCGGGGTGTTGACGAACTCGTAGCCCGCCTCCTCGTGGCGCCGGCGGGAGTAGGACTCCATCTCGCGACGGACGATGCCGCCCTTGGGGTGGAACACCGCGAGCCCGGAGCCGATCTGCTCCGGGAAGCTGAAGAGGTCGAGCTCCTGGCCAAGACGGCGGTGGTCACGCTTCTCGGCCTCCTCGAGGAAGGCGAGGTGTGCCTTGAGCGCGTCGCGGCTCTCCCACGCGGTGCCGTAGATGCGCTGGAGCATCGGGTTCTTCTCGCTGCCGCGCCAGTAGGCCGCGGCAGAGCGCATCAGCTTGAACGCCGGGATGATCCGGGTGGCCGGCACGTGCGGGCCGCGACAGAGGTCGCACCACACCCGCTCGCCGGTCTTGGCGTCGAGGTTGTCGTAGATGGTCAGCTCGGTGCCACCGACCTCCATGACGTCGCCGAGCTCGTCGGACGAACCGCCCTTGAGCCCGATGAGCTCGAGCTTGTACGGCTCGTCTGCGAGCTCCGCGCGGGCATCGTCCTCGGTGACGACGCGGCGCGAGAATCGCTGGTTGGACTTGATGATCTCCTGCATCCGCTTCTCGAGGGCGGTGAGGTCCTCGGGGGTGAAGGGACGCGCGACGTCGAAGTCGTAGTAGAACCCGTCGCGGATGGGCGGACCGATGCCCAGCTTGGCCTCCGGGAACAGCTGCTGCACTGCCTGCGCCAGCACGTGGGCGGTCGAGTGCCGCAGCACCGAGCGGCCGTCGTCGGTGTCGGCCGTGACCGCCTCGATCTCGTCGCCGTCGGACACGACGTAGGACAGGTCCCTCAGCTCGCCCTTGAGGCGGGTGACGACGATCGAGCGGTCGGGGAAGACCTCGGCTGCGGTGGTGCCGTCGGCGACCGCCCGCTCCTCGAGGGACCCGTCGGGCAGGCGAACGGTGATCTGCGGCACGTCAGCTCCTGGTGCTCGGCGGCACGACCGTGACGAAGGGTCGACCGCAATGGACCCGACGGGTACGAAGCGCCGGGTTCTGGCTCGATGAGACTACCGGGGCAAGGTGTCGTGGCGTCGGACCGAATCCGACGCGTGGGTCACCGGACGGTGAACCCGATGCGATAGAGACCGCCGCCGAGAGTCACGGCGTAGATCTCCCGGTTGTCGTCCGTGCCGAAGCCTGCGACGCCGGCGAGCGCGGTGGGGGCGCCGAGGACACCGGACCGATAGGCCCAGATGTGACCGGTGACGTAGTCACCGAAGACATAGGTCCGCAGGGCAGCCGGCGTGCGCGAACCGCGGTAGACGTAGCCGCCGATGATCGCCTCGCCGGCACGGGCGCTCGTGCAGCCCGCGATGTGGTCCGGATGGCACAGCTCGAGCACGGGGGAGGTGAGGCGGCGACCGCGGACGCAGTGCGAGGTGGCGAAGGAGTGGAAGCCTTCACGGCAGGACCAGCCGAGATCGGCGCCCCGTGCACGAGTCGGGAGGACGGCGTCGACCTCCTCGAACCGGTCCTGACCCACGTCGCCGATGTACTGAACGCCGGTCGTGTCGAACGACCAACGCCACGGGTTGCGCAGACCCGACATCCAGATCTCGTGACGGTTGACCTTCGACGTGGCATAGGGATTGCTCGGCGGGATGCAGTAGAGGTGGCCGGCGCAGCGGACGTTGACACGCAGCATCTTGCCGAGGAGCGACCTGAGGTTCTGCGCGTTGCCGCGCGGGTCACCACCGCTCCCGCCATCACCGGTGCCGAGATAGAGATAGCCGTCACGGCCGAAGGCGATGTCACCACCGTTGTGGTTGCCGTAGGTCGGGTGCGGGACGACCAAGACCGTGCGGAGGCTCCCACGAGCCACCGTCGCCGAGGTCGCGCTAACGGTCGCGAGGCGCGCGAGCACGAGGGCACCGTCACGCCGGGTGTAGGTGAGCCAGAGCAGGTGGCTGCGGGCGAAGTCCGGTGCGAACGCGAGCCCGAGCAGCCCTCGCTCACCACCGCTCGTCACTGACGAGCGGATGTCGATGAAGGTGCCGGTGATCCGGCCGTTGAGCACCGTGCGCACACGACCCGCCTGCTCCACCACGAACAGCCGGCTCGTGCCGTCGCTGGCGGACCTGACCAGGAGCGGCGAGGAGAAGCCGCTCACGACCCGGGTCGCGGTGAGGCGCACCGAGGTGGCGGCCGCCGTCGCGGCGGGCGCCGAGCTCACTGCCCTCGCGGCGGTGACCGGGACCGGGGCGGCGGACGCCTGCGGCACGAGGGCGCCGATGGCGACCATGCTCGCGCCGAGGACGGTGACTCGACGTACGGACGGGTGGGACAGCAGCTTCAGCATCAGGTGGCCTCCTGGAAGCGACCGTACGGGAAACCCGTGGATCCGCATCAGATCCACGGTGGTCACGTGTCCGGGTATCACGGCGGCGAGCCGACACGGGCACGGAGATGATGTGTGGTCCGTACTGGACTCGAACCAGTGACCTCACGCGTGTGAAGCGTGC
>JANXWJ010000211.1 GCA_025351185.1 Candidatus Nanopelagicales bacterium | reverse complement strand
AGTTTCTTCGTCGGGGTCGGCAACGGCGGGCTCAACGTGATCGCGCAGTCGATCATCATCCGCAGCACGCCACGCGAGGTGCTCGGTCGCGTCTTCGCCGTGCTCCAGGGTGGGGTCGGCGCCGGGATGCTCGTCGCGACGGCTCTCGGCGGCGTCCTCCTCACGGTGTTCGACGTACGCACAGTGGTCACCGGCAGCGGCCTCGTCACCGCCGTCGTCGTCCTCGTCGCCGGCCGCCCCCTCCTGCGCGCCCGGTCCGCGACGGATGCAGGTGCCCTGGAAGACCCGATAGGCCCGCAGGCTTCCCACGTCGTCGACGTCCGATAGACGAAGGGAAGTGCCGGGGCCTCTGGGGTCCCCCAAGGCCCCTTCATCCGCCAGTGAGGGTGGCGCGGGCGTTCGCGCGCGGGGGTCGTGGGTCGGTGGGTCGGGGGTCGGTGGGTTGGGGGTCGGTGGGTCGGGGGTCGGTGGGTCGGGGGTTGGTGAGGGCTCCGCCGTCGCCGGGGGCGCCGGGGAGAAGTGTGCCGGCGGGTACGAGGGTGATGCGCGAGGCGGTGCGAGCGCTTGACACGTCGGCGGTCGAGGTGACCGTGACGGTGGCTCCGACCGTGACGTCAGACAGTGCACCCGCGACCGTCTTCGACACGGTGGCGGTGCTGGATACGGCGACGGTCACGGGCCTGGCCCGACTGCCATCGCGCGCCCGGCGAAGAACGCGCCGCCCGCGATCACGACTGCCGCGGCAACTCCACCGACTCCTGAGAGGACCCTGTCGATCCCGGCTCGACCCCGGATCGGACCCGCGATGCAGGCGTAAGTGCTGCTGAGAGTGCTCGTTCCGCAGCACTTACGCCAGCAAGGCGGGTCCGGTCAGATCTCGGTGCGGTGGAAGTTGAGGTGGCTCTTGCTCGGTGTCGGTCCGCGCTGGCCCTGGTAGCGCGAGCCGTACTTCGACGAGCCGTAGGGGTGCTCCGCCGGGCTCGAGAGCCGGAAGAGGCAGAGCTGGCCGATCTTCATGCCCGGCCACAGCTTGATCGGGAGGGTCGCGACGTTGGAGAGCTCGAGCGTGACGTGACCGCTGAAGCCGGGGTCGATGAACCCGGCGGTCGAGTGGGTGAGCAGGCCGAGCCGACCGAGCGACGACTTGCCTTCGAGGCGGCCGGCGATGTCGTCGGGCAGGGTCACTACCTCGTACGTCGAGGCGAGCACGAACTCGCCCGGGTGCAGGATGAACGGCTCATCCTCGGCCGGGGTGACCTCACGGGTCAGCTCGGGCTGCTCCTCGGCGGGGTCGATGTGCGGATAGCGGTGGTTCTCGAACACCCGGAAGAACTTGTCGATGCGCACGTCGACGCTCGACGGCTGGATCATGGCCTCGTCGAACGGCTCGAGCACGACGCGGCCCGTCGCCAGCTCGGCGCGGATGTCGCGGTCCGACAGCAGCACGGCAACTCCTTGGGATACGGCCCCGACTGTGCCCAGGGAACGCCGAGAGGCTACCGGTCACCGCCCTCCCGAACGCCACCAGCCGCCCGCAACTACCCATGAGGTCCCCGAGTAACAGGTCCAACGGTCGCTAAGCACGGCCGCTCAGCGACCGTTGGACCTGTTACTCGGACGGGGGGACGGGGGCGCGGGCGGGGTACGGGGCTACTCGCGGCCGAGGAGGCGTCGGAGGCGCTCGGTGGCGCTCGTCGAGGAGTCGTCCTCGTCGTCCTCGTCGTCGCGCTGGCGCTCGACCACGTCGCGGGGCATCGGACCTGCGGCGGCGGTCTCGCGCAGCTGCTCGATGCGCCCGAGCAGCGACAGGCTGCCCAGCGCCTCGACGAGGTCGCCGCTGGCGAGCTCGACCGCCATCCGGATGTCGTCGGTCATCCGGTCGCTGATCGCGTGGGAGTCCTCGTCGACTCCGTCGCGGGCGACCGAGTCGACGAGCGCGGCGAGCTCGGTGAGGAGCGATGACAGCGTCGTACGGGGCAGCGCCGGCGCGAGCCCGGGCCGGTCGTAGACCCGGTCGACGGCGCCCGCGAGCGAGCGCGTGTGGATCGCGATACGGGTCAGCCACAGCAGCCGGCTCTTGAGCCGGTCGAGCTGGTCGCCGACGGCCCGGGCGCGCGGGTTGAGCCGGGCCGACTCGACCGCGTGGCCGACCGCCTCGCGTACGGTGCCTGCTCGGGTGCGCAGCGCTCGGCTCGTCGTCACGAACGCGTGCCGGGTGTCGTCGTGCAACGGCACCGGGTGGGTGCCCGCCTCACTGGCCATCTCGCGCAGCAGACCCGTGAGCTCGGCTGTGTAGGTGGTCAGCTCCCGTCGAGCGCCGTCGAGCTGCGGGCGAGGCGGCAGGATGAACACGGCAGCCACACCGACCGCGGCACCGAGCGCGACGTCGAGCACGCGCCACAGATCTACGCTGAGGTCGCCCGGGCCGAGCGCGAGCACGAACACGACCGCTACGGGGATCTGCAGCTGCCCCGCGAGACCCACCGGAAGGGAGCGCGCGACGAGTAGCGCCACGAAGATGGCCAGGAACACCGACCACCAGACGACCGGCACCCACGTCACGTACAGCGTCGCCGCGGCGACGCCGAGGCCGGTGCCGAGCACCCGCTGGGCCGTCACGCCGAGAGTGCTGAACGGGCTGGACTGCACCACGAACAGCGTCGTCATCGGTGCGAAGATCGGCAGCGCCGATGCCGAGAACTGGTGTGCCAGAAAGTAGGACAGCGTGGTCGCGATCGCGACCCGCAGCATCAACGGCACCGAATCGATCGGGCGCATCGTGGGAAATTTCTCGGCAAGATTGATATCAGACATGGCAAGTTCCAAGGACGGGATTCGGTAGTGATCGGAGTAGAAAAGGTATCCTACTAACTCGGCGCGATCCGCAACCAATTCTTTGGAGAAACGAATGTCGCCTG
>JANXWJ010000121.1 GCA_025351185.1 Candidatus Nanopelagicales bacterium | reverse complement strand
TACACATCAACGGCTGACGTCGCCTAGGCGGGGACGCGGGCGAACCGGCCGGCCGCAACGGCCGGTCGGCCCCTCCTGGGTCGAACACGACCGGTGGCCGCTGGGTCCGGAGTGGCGCACGGGTCCTGAGTGGCTCTTGTGAGTAACCTCGGGACATGGCGACCCGTTCGCCCGCGCCGCCGCGTCCCCGTTCGGGGTCGGGACGGTCTGGGCCTTCCCCGACGAGCCGCTCGAAGGCCCCGGCCGGTGGCCGGGCGTCCTCGACGCGACCCCCCTCCTCTGCCTCCGCGCGCCCGCGTGCCTCGGCGTCCGCGACCAGGGCGGCGCGCAGCGCGCGCGGACCCTCGGGCTTCGCGCGCGTGATGGCCGGGATCGGCGGCGCCTTCGTGGCCGTCTGGGTCGGCATCGGCCACGTCGTGGGGGGAGTCGTACGCCGATTCGGCCACGGTGCACGCGACCTCGATCCGGCTCACCGCCGCGACGGTCTCGGCCTGGTGCTCATCGGTGCGGCGATCCTCGTCGCGTTCTCGACCTGGTGGAACGTCACGTCCGGACTCGGCGGCATCGTCGGCACGATCGTGACCGGAGCGATGGGCAGCCTGGACTGGACCCTGCCGTTCCTGCTGCTCGGGCTGGCCTGGCGGGTGCTGCGCCGCCCGGACGAGAGCGCCGCCACCGGCCGCATCACCATCGGGTGGGGCGCCCTCGTGCTCTCGGCCTGCGGGCTGTTCCACATCTTCAAGGGCACTCCGGTGCCGGCCGACGGCGGCAGCGCGATGGCCGCCGGCGGCGGTGCGATCGGCTGGCTCGCGTCTGCGCCGATCGTGTCAGCGACCCACCCGGTGGTCGCTGCCCTGCTGCTCGTGCTGCTCGCCGTCTTCGGCCTGCTCGTCGTCACCGCGACGCCGGTGGCCGCCGTGCCGGAGCGAGTGCGCTACCTCCGCGACCGCCTCACCGGTGTCGCACCGATCCCGGTCGAGGGGGAGGAGCCACCTGCTCCCACCACCGAGACCCGGGCCGTCCGTCGACGTCGCAAGAAGGCGGAGGCCGACGCCGCAGCCAGCGACGCCGGGCTCGGTGTGCTCGCTGGCGACCTCGCCTTCGAGACGCCACTCGTGGCCGACGCGCCCCGCGGTCGGCGCCGCAAGCAGGTTGAGGAGGTCCACACCGACCTCTCGGCGCTGGTCGAGCACGCCGAGCACCCTGATGACACCTCGACCGTCGTCGTCGACCTCACCTCCGGCGCCCTCGTGTCGCCCGCGCGTCACATCGCCGACCCGCTGCCCGACTCGCCCTCGCGCGTCGAGCAGCTCGCCCTCTCCGGTGACGTCACCTATCACCTGCCGGCCACCGAGACGCTCAAGCCCGGTGCGGTGCACAAAGCCACGAGCAAGGCGTCCGACGCTGTCGTGGGCTCGCTCACCGTGGTGCTCGAGCAGTTCGAGATCGACGCGCAGGTCACCGGCTACTCCCGCGGCCCGACGGTCACCCGTTACGAGGTCGAGCTCGGTCCCGCCGTTAAGGTCGAGAAGGTCACCGCGCTGAGCAAGAACATCGCCTACGCCGTGGCCAGCGCCGACGTCCGGATCCTGTCGCCGATCCCGGGCAAGTCGGCCATCGGCATCGAGATCCCCAACACCGACCGCGAGCTCGTGAGCCTCGGCGACGTGCTGCGCAGCAAGGTCGCGACGAGCGACCACCACCCGATGCTCGTGGGCCTCGGCAAGGACGTCGAGGGTGGCTTTGTCTGCGGAAACCTCGCGAAGATGCCGCACATCCTCGTCGCCGGTGCCACCGGCGCCGGCAAGTCCGGCTGCATGAACACCCTCATCACCAGCGTGCTCATGCGCGCGACTCCCGACGAGGTCCGCATGGTCCTCATCGACCCCAAGCGGGTGGAGCTCACGGCCTACGAAGGCGTCCCGCACCTCATCACGCCGATCATCACCAACCCCAAGAAGGCCGCCGAGGCGCTGCAGTGGGTCGTGCGCGAGATGGACCTGCGCTACGACGACCTCGCGCAGTTCGGGTTCCGTCACGTCGACGACTTCAACAAGGCCGTACGTTCCGGCCAGGTCCAGGCGCTGCCCGGCAGCGAGCGGGTCATCACGCCCTACCCGTATCTCCTGGTCATCGTCGACGAGCTCGCCGACCTCATGATGGTCGCCCCGCGCGACGTCGAGGAGTCGATCGTCCGCATCACGCAGCTCGCGCGGGCGGCCGGCATCCACCTGGTGCTCGCCACGCAGCGCCCGAGCGTCGATGTCGTCACCGGACTCATCAAGGCCAACGTGCCGACCCGCATTGCGTTTCAGGTGGCCAGCAAAATCGACTCGCGCACCATCCTTGA
>JANXWJ010000096.1 GCA_025351185.1 Candidatus Nanopelagicales bacterium | reverse complement strand
CAACGCCCAGAGGGTGCTTACGGACTTCGGTGCGGAGAACGTCAGGTCATAACCCGTCACCGCGTCCGAGCGCCACCCCGACCCCAACGCGACGCCTGTCGTTGGGGACAGGGCACGACCGAACAGCGCCTCGAGTTCTTGCTCCGCCACCTCGGCGCCCGCGACCAGGCGGAGCTGGGTGAGTCCGGCGCCGTGCCAGCGGCCAGGAGCGTCGCCGTGCTCGGCGTAGTACTCACACGCACCACCCGCGACGGTCCGCTGGTAGTACCGCCACGACGACCGACCGATCTTCGCACTGGACAACACGAAACATCACACCCCGGAAAACCGTTGTGCCACAATGGAATCAGGGCCAGACCCTACTCGCCGCCGATGCACATGTCTGCTTCGATTCTTGGCAGGTGGCTGTCACTTGTCGGGCGGGATGATCGGTCTGTGACGGGGTGGCAGTGGACGGTTTCGACTGGACGGGTGTGGACGATCTGTCTCGTGTGGTCGACGTGGAAAGTTGATGTGGCGTTCGCGCGTGTCGCCGGTGGCTGACGGCAGAGAGGCCGGCGCTCCAGCTGCCCGCGTCGCGCGAACCACGGCCTCGCCGAAGCACGAAGACCCCCGCCATTCCGAAGGAGCCAGAAGAGTATTGGTGACGATCTTGATCGCTCGGTCGTGGGGGTGAGAATGGTGGGGCCGCCCGGCGACGTCGTCGGACTCTGGTGCCTGTGAGCCCGAAGAAGAGTTGGACGCGGGGGCCTCGGGAGTGTCGGATTGTTGCCGTAGAGCACGTGGGTCTGTATCCCTCGCAGAGGTCCCTCCGGGCGGCGCTTATCGCCGCGGGAGGTGGCTGATGGATGTTCTGGTGGACAGGGTCGCCGGTCTAGATATCGGGAAGGCGATCGTGGTGGCGTGCGTGCGCACGCCGGGTCCGAACGGGAAGCGGGTCTCGCAGATCCGCACGTTCCGTACGATGACGCGGTCGCCGGTGGTGATGGCGGACTGGCTGGTCGAGTGCGGGGTCACGCTGGCGGCGATGGAGTCGACGTCGACGTATTGGAAGCCGGTGTTCTACTGCCTCGAGGAGCGGATGGAGTGCTGGCTGCTCAACGCCGCCCACATGAAAGCCGTGCCTGGTCGTAAGTCCGATGTTCGGGACGCGGCGTGGATCGCGCAGCTCGTCGAGCACGGGCTGGTGCGCCCGTCGTTCGTTCCGCCGCCGGAGATCCGCTCGCTGCGCAACCTGACCCGGTATCGGGTCCAGCTGATGGGGGACCGGACCCGCGACGCGGGCCATTTGGAGAAGCTGCTCGAGGACGCCTCGATCAAGCTCTCCGTCGTCGCGTCCAACATCACCGGGACCTCCGCGCGAGACATGCTCGGTGCCCTGGTCGCCGGTGAACGGGACCCGGCGGTGATGGCCGACCTCGCCCGCTCCACGATGCGTCGCAAGATCCCCGACCTCACCGAAGCGCTCACCGGCCACTTCGATGACCACCACGCCCTACTCGTCGGTCAGCTCCTGACACGGCTCGAGCACACCGACTCCTCGGTTCGTGCCCTCGACGCCGACATCGCCACCCGGATGCAACCCTGGGACCGCCAGCTCGAGCTGCTCCGCACGATCCCCGGGGTCGGGGTCGTGACCTCGCAGGTCTTCATCAGTGAGACCGGCGCGGACATGTCCCGCTTCGGCTCACCGGAACGGCTCTCCGCCTGGGCCGGGCTCGCACCCGGCATGCACGAGTCCGCAGGCAAACGCATGCCCGCGGGAAGCCGACCCGGCAACAAGTGGCTGGCCTCGATGTTCGTGGAAGCCGCGAACTCCGCCGCCCGCTGCAAAGACACCTACCTCGCCGCCCAGTTCGCCCGAATCGCCTCACGCCGCGGCCACGGCCGAGCCGCGGTCGCGGTCGCGCACTCCGTGCTCGTGTCCGCCTACTGGATGCTCGAACGTGACGAGCCCTACCAGGACCTCGGACCCGACTGGCTCACCAAACGCAACAACGAAGCGCACGCACGACGCCTCGTCGCCCAACTCGAACGCCTCGGCCACACCGTCGTCCTCGACCCCGTCCCCTGACACCTGGAACCGCGGAAACCCGTCACGGGATGGCTCATCCGGGCTACGCCCGGATGCTGTCGCGCCCACCTGCACGTCATTCTCGGGCCAGTCAACCGAAATGATCTTGATCGTGGGGTCCGTGAGGCCGGACGTCATAGGCGCTCTCGCAGCGCTCCCCAGAATGACCTCAAGGCGTGAGGTAGGTGACCCCGGTCCGCTCAGCAATCGCCTTGCCGGTCGGCCTACGGGCCAAGAGCCACGGCATCGCCGATGAGAGATCGACGCCCTACTCGCGCCGCGACACCGCGTTGCGGGACGGGGTCGACGACATGGACGCACGCACGTGTGGTCCTTCGACCGCACTGACAGGCCATCCTGGGATCTCTGTTGCTATGCCGCTAATCCGCGACGATGAGGCCGACAGGATCCAATACGAGTGGAGACTGCATGAGTGCCGCCGTAGCCAACCCGTCGCCGTTCGGTCCGGAGGTAGGACTACGGCTGTCCGCTACGGGCTATCCAGCTGACGCAGGACCCGATGCCGGCCCATCGACCAGTCGGCAGGTAAGTCTCGCTGGATAGGTCCGTTGTGGAGTCCTTAGCCAACTGTCCAACCAGGTACGTCGCGCGGTCCGTCACCACGTCCGTCCGTCGCCACGTCCGTCACGCCGTCCGTCGCCACGCCCGTCGCGCAGTCCGTTCGTCACCACGTCCGTCACGCCGTCCGTCGCCACGCCCGTCGCGCAGTCCGTTCGACGCCACTGTCCTGGCACGAATCCGCGAGGGCGGGGCCAAGCGAGCGCAGGTGCGGTGCCCGGATGGCGGGCTCCGATCCCGGCTCCTCTCGCCTCGAAGGCGCCGGGAACGCCTAGGACAATCGAGTGGGAGAAGGCCACCCGCCCTGACTTGCGGCCATGCTGGGGCGACACACCTGTGGGCGGTTGAATCGGGAGCGAGGGCGCCGACCCGTTGGCATGTTGTGCGTCAGCCGATCACGGGCCAGGGGCCGCTGTGGGTCGCCGTGGCGACGTAGCCGAAATCGCCGTCGGCCGGACCGGAGTGGCGTAGACGCAGCTGCTGCGACGTCACGGGCAGGAAGCGATGCTCGGCGCCCCGGTTGGCCATGACGTCGCCCGCCTCGGATACGACCGTGACCGCGCCGTCGGGCGTCATGAACTCGAAGATGCCGAGTCCGGTGAGGAACGTGTGCACCTCGTCGACCGCGTTCGTGTGCCACGCGCAATGAGCCAGGTGCTCCTCGCCGGCGGCCGGGGGCTGGGCGTCGAACGTGCCTCGCAACTGACGTTCGCCGTCGGGGAGCACGGCGTCGATCACCGTGCGCTCGGCCTCCGTGCCCTCTCCGCCGACGGCATGCCAATGCACGCCGACCGCGGCGAGCTGCTCCTGCGCAGCCACGTGGTCGATGCCGATGTATCTCACGGTCGTACTCCTTCCAGTGTTCGCGACGGACGTCGCGGGCTGACTGACGCGAGCCGCCATGAAAGCTAACATGCAGATAGTGCATTGCTTGTGCAATTCTTGCAGAAGCAACATCGGTCCCTTGCCCCGATCGCGGCATCGGTCGCCTCGGACCGCGGACCCTCCACGTGCCCAGACCGAGAGGTGAAGACTCGTGTACGACGTAGATCCGGAAGTCGCCGCCGGGCTCGTCGCGATGTTCGGCCCTGAACCTGCGGACGCCGTTCCTGTCGGCGACTGCCGTACTCGCCGCGAGAACACGCACGCCATGTTCGCGGAGCTGCGACGCAGGTTTCCCCCGCCGACCGCCGTCGCGACGGAGGACGTCCGGATCGAGACGCGCGACGGGACGCACCTGACTCTGCGCGTGTACCGCGCACACGGATCCGATTCCGACACCGTGCTGCTCTACCTGCACGGCGGCGGCATGATCATGTGCGATCTCGAGACGCACGATGGGATCTGTCGGGAGTACGCCGCGCGCGCGGGCGTGACGGTCGTGGCGGTCGACTACCGGCTCGCGCCGGAGCACCCGTTCCCCACTCCGGTCGACGACTGCGTGGACGCGTTGTCCTGGGTGCACAGCCAGGCCGAGACGCGAGGGTGGGACCCGAGGTGGATCGTCGTCGGCGGCGAGAGCGCAGGGGGTGGGCTGGCGGCCGCGGTCGCGCTACGCGCCCGTGACGACGACGGGCCCGAGGTCGCGGGACTGCTGCTCATCTATCCGATGCTCGATGACCGCCACTACGTCCTGGACCCGGCTCTCGAGGCCGTCGCCACGTGGACCTACGGCGATCACGTCACCGCGTGGCAGGCCTACACGGGCGCCGGCGGCGCCACCTCGCCATACGCGGCGCCACTGCGAGCCGACGACCTGTCGGGCCTGCCGGCGACCTACCTCGAGGTGGGCGAGCTCGACATCTTCCGCGGCGAGGTCACCGAGTTCGCACGCCGCCTGCTCGAGTCGCACGTGCCGTTGGAGTTCCACCTCCACCCTGCGGTGCCGCACGCGTTCGAGCTGTTCGCGCCGACGGCGGGTGTCTCGCGGCGCGCGTGGGAGGACCGCTTCCGGGCTGTTATGTCACTGGCAAACAATAATCTGTGACCTATGGACAAATATGGGTGAGTGCGCGGCATACTTCGTGCCGTCAGGAACCGAACCGTCAAGACGTGGACAGAGGCCTCTACCTCCGGCCAGGTTCAGCGGCGAGGCACTTGTTACGACATCGTGATATGTATCTCGCGGTTTTGGCGCTACCCTCCACTGACTGCACATGTTGCAGCACACCTGCACATAATGAAGACAAGCCGTGAGTCGGCCGAGACCGACAGGCGACATTCCACGTTCCGAGCCGATCTCGTCGTTGACGGACGGGCACACCACGAAGGAGTCCAATGACCACGACAACCCGGAGCTCGCGACGCCGAGCCATGATTCTGGTTCCCACCGCAGCCGTGCTGCTGCTGACGGCTGCCTGCGGGAGATCGTCCGAGAGCGGAGCAGTTTCCGCGTCGGGTTCCCAGTCCGGAAGCGCCGCGGCGTCGCCCGCATGCGCGGAGGACGCGGCTACGGCGCTCCCTGCGCTGCAGCCAAAGGGCATCGTCGGCAAGGGCCCGAACGGCGAGCCCGCCGCGTCGCCCGACGACGTGAAGATCTCCGACGCGGACGCGGCCAAGATCAAGGCCGGCAACAACGGAACCCCGTTCAAGGTCGCGCTCGTCTTCCAGTTCAGCGGCGACTGGCCCAACGGCCAGACCAAGGGCCTGACCGACGAGTTCGGGAAGTACGGCGTGCAGATCATCAGCAACACCGAGGCGAACTTCAAGGTCGACAAGCAGATCGCCAACATCGAGAATGCGATCCAGCTCAAGCCGGACGGAATGGTCTCGATCCCTGTCGACGACGTCGCCACGGCGCCTGCGTACAAGAAGGTCTCGGAAGCCGGGATCAAGCTGATCTTCATGGACAACGCGGCCAAGGGCCTCAAGGCTCCGACCGATTACCAGTCGGTGATCTCGGCCGACTCCGAGGGCAACGGCCAGGTCGCTGCGCAGAAGCTGGCGTGCTACATCCCGCAGGGCGGCACGGTCGGCATCGTCGACTTCGGCATCACGTTCTTCGTGACCAACGAGCGCACCAAGGGTGCCAAGGACTGGTTCGCCGCCAACCGTCCCGACATCAAGATCAAGATGGGCAACTTCACCGACCCGAACCAGGCCGGCGACGTCGCGGCGAACTTCCTCACCGCGAACCCGGATGTCAACGGCGTATGGGCAGTCTGGGACGGTCCGGCCGAGGGCGTCATCTCCGCCCTTCGCGCGCAGGGGAAGAACCTCCCCGTGACCACGATCGACCTGGGTGACCAGGCCGCCACCGACCTCGCGAGCGCGGAGAACCTCAAGGGTGTCGGCGCCCAGCGTCCGTACAGCCAGGGCGTGGCCGAGGCCGATGCGATGATGCTTACGCTGATCGGCAAGACGGTCCCCGCGTGGATCGGTGTGCCGGCTCTGCCCGTCATCCAGAACAGCCTGCGCAAGGGCTACCAGGACTCGTGGGGGAAGCCGCTGCCGCCGAAGCCCGAGGCCGCCTGCAAGACCAACGAGCCGAAGTGCGCCTGATCGCGCGAGCGTGACGGTATGACTGTGGCCGGAGCCCGACTGGCTCCGGCCACAGTCATGTCCCGCACGTGCGGGCGTCGCGTCGTGCGGACGGTCATTGGGCTGCGACGGCCGCGCGGAACGTCTCGGCACGCGCCCGGATGTCCTCGTACCGTCCGGCCTCCACCAGGGCGGCCGAGGCCAGGTCCGAACCGGCGAACAGCGCCACGGCGCCCGCGTCGAGGAAGCTGCGCGCGTTCGCCGGGGTGATCCCGCCGGAGGGCACGAGCCCGATGTGCGGGAACGGGCCGCGCAGGTCCTTGATGTGGCCGGGCCCGCCAGTGCCGGCCGGGAAGACCTTGACTAGGGAGGAGCCGAGCTCGCTGGCCGCGAGCACCTCGCTCGGTGTGAAGGCGCCGAGCATGAAGGGGACGCCGCGCGCGCGGCACGCGTCGGCGACGTCGGGCAGCACCGCAGGGGTGACGATGAACTGGGCGCCCGCGTCCACGGCGTCGTTCGCCTGCCGGGCGGTGAGGACGGTCCCGGCTCCGACGAACGCGTCGCCACCGACGCCCGCCGCTATCACCCGCAGCACGTGGGGGGTCGTGAAGGTGAACTCGACGAGACGCACTCCGCCCGCCGCGAGGGTGTCGGCCAGTCGGCGCGGATCCGGGATCACGTCCGCGCGGATGACCGCGGCGATCCGGTCGGCGCGTAGGACCTCGAGGACATGCATGAGGGACTCCCTGATCTCTGGACAGTGACTTATCATAACGTCATGATGTCCGTGGACATCATGTCTGTACGACATCCGAGTGAATCGAGGAGCCCATGGGTCGACTGACCGATCGGACCGTATTGGTCACCGGGGCGACCGGGGGCATGGGGGCCGCCACAGTGCGCGCGCTCGCCGCCGAGGGCGCTCACGTCGGTGTCGCAGACATCAGCCCGGACCTGACCTTCGCGCTGGCGCGCGAGGTCGGTGGTACGCCACTGGTCGTGGACGTCACCAGTCCGGACAGCGTGACGGCGGGTGTCGAGACATTGGCGTCCGAGCAGGGGAGGATCGACGTCCTCGTCAACTTCGCCGGGATCGTCGACCCGCGGCGCATGGACGAGATCGACCCCGAGTCGTGGAGCCGTGTGTTCGACGTCAACGTCCGCGGCACGTGGCTGATGTGCACCGCGGTCATTCCGCACATGCCTCCGGGCAGCTCCATCGTCAACATCGGCTCGCGGGCGGGTCTGGCGGGGGGCACCACCAGCGGGGCGAGCTACGCGGCATCGAAGGCGGCAGTCATCTGCTTCACCAAGTCGCTCGCGAAGTTCGCCGCCCCAAAGGGGATCCGGGCGAACGTCATCAACCCCGGATGCATCGAGACTCCGATGCTCGACCACTTCCCGCCGGAGGTGGTGGCCGCGATGCCGGGTCAGGCAGCGCTCGGCCGGCTCGGCACCCCCTCCGAGATCGCCGATAGCGTCCTCTTTCTTGCCACCGACGCGTCGTCGTTCATGACGGGGGCGCAGCTCAACGTCAACGGCGGCAGCCACATGTGACTCGCCGCGGTCCCGTACGCCGGCGCGCGCGGCAATCGAGCAGACTCCACGAGAAGAGGGGGCCCCCGTGCTGGGAGCCGACGTGATCGTCCCCATCCCGATCGTCCCGGGAATCCCGATCCTTGCTGCGATGGGCGCGCTGTCGACCGTGCTGGTCAACAGGGACGTGAGCGTCTTCCATGACGGGCTACGTCCGCTCATGCCCTCGCTGCGGTCAGGGGAGATGACCAGGCAGCAGGTCGCCAAGATCTCCTTCAGCCTGGCGCTCGCCTTCATCTGGGCGTTCGGCCTTCCGTACTCCGTCGGCTTCGTCATCCCTCTGATCTACCTGGTGTACATCGCCACCGACTACATCGGCGTGCGTCTACCTGCCGTCTACGACAGGCGGTGGTGGCAGGGCAGGACGAATCTCCTGGGTGTCGGTGGCTCGTTGGTGCTCGGAGCGCTCTGGGGCGCGGGCGTGGCGCTTCTCCTGCACTACCTCGCGGTTGGCATGGACAACCTGCCCGTTCCGATGGCGGCCGGCACGGCGCTGTTCACCGCTCCCGTGGCTCAGACGTTCTTCCTCTTCCCGGTCCTCACGACCGCCTACCACTTCGGGTTCCGTCCCGCACTCGTGGCGTTCGGCGCTGCCACGATCTTCTGGTTCGTCGCGAGCCAGTTCGCCTGGGCGCTCCCATCGGTCTGGGCATTCGGTGCCGCGCTGCTCGTCATGACGGTGCTGCTCGTGCGCGAGGCACGCAGCTCCGGGTCGTCGGCGGGCCAGGTCCCAGCTGGCTGGCTGACCGTCGACGAGGACGAGGAGGGTGCGCCCTCGTGGGCGTCGGACGCCGACGAGGACGAGTCCGAGGACGCGATGTTCCGCGATAACGTGCGACGCATCAAGGGAAACCTGCCGCTCATCGCCCTGCTCGCAGGGCTGGGCGGAGCGGCCTATCACTGGGGCGTCGTGGCGATGGACCCGCTGTCGTCCCACCTGTACGCCATCGGGTTCGTGGTGCCCGCCGCGATGGTCATGCTCATGTGGGCCTTCGCCTTCATCCCGATGAAGTTCACGACGGCTGTCGTCACGGGGACCATGGCCACCGGGACCTTCCTCGAGCCGGTGGTCGCGATGGTCATGCACAACGTCTGGGCGGCCGCGATCGGGGTCGCGGTGCTGCGCGTCGTCGAGGTGTTCCTGCTCCTGGCGGTCATCGGCTGGATCGAGCGATGGCCCAGCATCCGGGAGGTGGCCGACGTGATGCGAACGGCGATCTTCCAGGTGATGGAGATCGGGTTCCTCGTCGGCGGAGCGCTCGCGGCTGCGGCTTGGGCGGGCACCTGGGGTGTCGGTGTCGTGGTAGCTGCCTGGTTCCTCAACATCCGGGCCAAGTCGCCGGTGATGCCGATGTCCCTCGGCGCGATCGCGGCGCTCGGCGTCGGTGTCGTGGTGAACCTGATGGCGGTCCTGGGGCTCCATCTCCACCTGTGAGCCGTGACCCGGGATGCCGGGTCAGCACGGCCAGCGTCGTTGACTGTCGGCGATCGCCCCCTTATAGTAGTGCAACTGGTGCACAAACAGTGCAACATATGCACAACTGCTTTGGACTCCAACGGGAGACGTTCATGAGCCTGTCGCACGAGCCGGTCGACGTCCTCATCGTCGGCGCAGGTGCTTCCGGCTCGACGGCGGCGAAGCACCTGGCCCAGGAGGGCTTGAGCGTGGTCGTGCTCGACCAGGGTTTCTGGACGGACGCCGGCGACCTGCCCGGCGACAAGACCGAGTACGAGCTGCTGTGGAACAACCACCGCTTCCACCCGGACCCCAACATGCGGGACCGGCGCGAGGACTATCCGACGAACCTCGACGACTCCGAGCAGCCGGTCTACATGTATAACGGCGCGGGCGGTAGCACCGTGTTCTTCGCGGGTGTCTGGAGCCGACCGCTCCCGTCGGACTTCCGGGTGCGCACGATCGACGGCGTCGCCGACGACTGGCCGCTCAGCTACGAGGACCTGCTGCCCTTCTACGCTGCGACCGACTTCGACATGGGTGTCTCAGGGCTGGCCGGCAACACCGCGTACCCGCCCGGCGGGGAGCCGCCGTTGCCGGCGCACCCCATCAACAGGACCGGGCGTCGGATGGCGGAGGGCCTCAACGAGCTGGGCTGGCACTGGTGGCCGGGGTACTCCGCGATCCCGTCGCGTGCGCACAACCGACAGGCGCAGTGCGTCCGTCTCGGTGTCTGTCGTACCGGATGCGTCGCCGGGGCCAAGGGCTCGGCCGACATCACACTGCTCCCCGACGCGTTGGCGCACGGCGCGCGCGTCGAGACCGGTGCACGCGTCGCGCGCATCACTCTCGACGAGCAGGGTCGCGCCAACGGCGCGATCTACCTGCAGGACGGGGTCGAGAAGTTCCAGGCGGCCAGAGTCGTGCTCGTCGGCGCCAATGGGATCGGGACTCCGCGACTCCTGCTCATGAGCGAGTCGTCGCGCTTCCCGAACGGCCTGGCCAACAGCTCGGGTCTCGTCGGTCGTCGACTCATGCTCCACCCGTTCGGCTCCGCGGTCGGGATCTACGACGAGGACCTGGAGGACTGGCTCGGCCCGGCTGGCGCCCAGATCGAGTGCATGGAGTTCTACGAGACCGATGCGTCGCGAGGCTTCGTCCGCGGGAGCAAGTGGCACGTGATGGCCACGGGCGGCCCGTTGGAGACCGCGAGCCGGTGGCACATCGGTGAAGGCGTGCGCGACGAGGACTTCTGGGGTGAGCAGTTCGCCGCCAAGATGAAGCAGGCCGTGGGTCACTCGATCGACTGGATCATCCACGCCGAGGACCTGCCCGAGGAGCGCAACCGGGTGACGCTGGATCCCATGCTCACCGACTCCGACGGACTGCCCGCACCGAAGATCTCCTACGTGACCTCGGACAACACGCACAAGATCCTCGACTTCGGCCTCAACCGCGCGGTCGAGGCGCACTACGCGGCCGGTGCGACCAGGGCGTGGATCACGTTCCGCAACTTCTCGTCGGGTCACAACCTCGGCACCACGAAGATGGGGCACGATCCTGAGACGTCGGTCGTGAACTCCTACGGCCAGTCGCACGACGTGCCGAACCTCTACGTCATCGACGGTTCGGTGTTCACGACCTCGACCGCGACGAACCCGACGGCCACGATCTGTGCTCTGGCCAAGCGCACCGCGACCTACATTGCGCGCAACCGTGACCAGGTGGTGGCGTGGTGAGCACCGATGTGTCCGTGTCGGGGTCGGTGCCGCTCACCGCGGTGCAGCGGGAGCGGTTGGCCGAGCTGGCCGATGCTCTGATCGCGGGTGGTGTGGGTCTTCCGTCGGCGAGCGATGCCGAGGTGCACTCGGTGTGGATCGATCGC